>JAZSOI010000051.1:0-9295 GCA_045536835.1 Christensenellaceae bacterium | reverse complement strand
TAACGAGAAAGACAACCGACCGCCCCATCCATATTTTAAGGGCTGAAATGCCCGGCCCTATCGTTAGCAAACTCGTTCCCAAATCTAGAGATACTGCTAAGATTTTATACCTTATCTATTTTGGTATTACGGCAATCGTCGCTGGTCTTTTACTCCTTGGCGGTATGGATTTATTTGAAAGTTTAACCCACGCTTTCGGCGCAGCGGGAACTGGCGGTTTCGGCATTAAGAACGACAGCATTGCAAGTTACAGCCCTTATATTCAATGGGTACTTGCAGTAGCAATGCTCGTGTTTGGAGTAAACTTTAACCTTTATTACCTTCTTCTTTTGAGAAAGGTGGGCGTAGTGCTTAAAAGCACGGAACTTAGAACGTATATATCAATAATTATAATTTCGGCAAGTATAATAACGCTTAACGTTTATCCTTTATACGAAAACGCTTCCGTTGCGATACGCTCGGCGGTATTCCAAACCTCTTCCATTATGACTACGACTGGATTTTCAACCGTTGATTTTAACACTTGGCCAACGCTTTCTAAAACGATACTACTCTTACTTATGATTATCGGCGGTTGCGCAGGCTCAACGGCTGGCGGTATAAAAGTTTCAAGAATAGTTCTCGCTTTTAAGAAGATGAGGGCGGAACTTAAAAAACTACTTTATCCTAACACCGTTTCGGTTATTAAACTTGACGGCGAAAAGGTTGACGAAAGCGTTTCAAACGGAATAGGCACGTATTTTAGCATTTACTTTATATGTTTTGCGTTACTCACACTATTTGTTTCATTTAACGGCTTTGACGTGGAAACGACGATTTCCGCAGTAACTTCTTGTTTTAATAATATAGGCCCAGCGTTTGGAAGCGCAGGCCCGATGTCAAACTACTCAACGTTCAACGGCTTTACTAAAATCGTTTTATCGGTGGCGATGCTTCTTGGTAGGCTTGAAATTTATCCGCTACTACTATTATTTATCCCAACGACTTGGAAAAAGAAATAAAAAAACACGCTACGATGGTAGCGTGTTTTTTATTTAAATTTTAGTTGTATGATATCTTTGATATCGTTATATGCGACTAACGTCGCGTTATATGGCTTGCGCCGTTATATGCTCGCAAGCGAGCGTTGTGGTTTTTATTCTATATAGAATTTATCAAAAGCGCAAATTAAAAATTTGCATATAACTCACGAAGTGAATATAACGTTGCGTTAGCAACATATAACGTAAAACTTCGTTTTGCATCTAACTAGTTTACGACGTTATAAATACACTTTAAATTCCGTTCCCACGTCTAACTCACTAATAACTTCAATCTGTCCGTCTAAAATTTCTAAAATTCTCTTTACGATGGATAAGCCAAGCCCTAAACCTTTGCCACCGTAATACTTATCCGCTTGATAGAACTTTTCAAAGATGTGCGATTGTTCTTCTTCGGTCATACCTATACCGGTATCGCGGATAGACACTACGATTTTATCCCTTTCTCTATATAGTTTAACGAAAATCTTTCCGTTTTTTCGGCTAAACTTTACGGCGTTTGACAAAAGGTTTATCCAAACTTCTTTAAGTAAACTCTTATCGCTTTTAATTTTGGTTGGTTTTAGTTTTATATCTAAATCGATATTTTTGTCTTTAAGTTGATTATCTAAAAGCAAAATACAGTCTTCAATCTGCCCGTCCAAACTAAACGACTCAAACTCGCCTGCCTCCGTTTGGTTATCAAGCCTTGCAAGTTTCATTGAGTTTTCGCTCAAAACGGATAAACGCTTGCTCTCTTCGATAATTATTCTCAAATACTCTTTTTGCTCTTTGGTTAAGTTATCCCCACCTTCTAACAATTCAGCGTAACCTTTTATTGAGAATATGGGCGTTTTAAACTCGTGAGTGAAGTTGGAAACGAAGTCGTTTTTAAGTAGCGCTACGGAATTTAACTTTTTAACCATTTCGTTAAAGTTGGTTACCGCTGAGTTAATGTGTGGGTTTTTAGTAATCGGCGCAATTCTAACGGTAAAGTCGCCTTCGGCGATTTTATCGATGTTTACGTTTATTTCATTTACTATCTTAAAAACCAAATGTGTTATCAAAAATGCAAGGCCAACGCCGATAAGCGAAGACACCGTAACGTAAGCAATAACTACCCAAGCGTTTTTACCTTGCTCGCCAAGTTCAACGTACTTATTAGTTACAACGTTTATTACGTTACCTACGAATATACCTATTATCCACACGCCTAAAACGCCTATCGTAAGCACCCACGGTGAAACTACGCTTTTAAGCCTTGACGGTTTTATAACGTGCTTTTTATCTTTCATTTTTAACACCCCTATAACCTATTCCCCTAATGGTTTCAACGTCGATATCGCTAAAAGGGGCTATCTTGTTTCTTATGCGGTTGATGTAAACTTTAACGATGTCTTCTTCTGTATCGCTATCCCAAGACCAGAACTCTTCAAAAAGTTTGCTTTTTGAAAAGGAACGCTCAGGATAGGATAAAAGTTTATACAATACGCCGAACTCGGTTTTAGTGAGAACGACTTTATCGGTAGAATTGCTAACGGTTAACGTGTCGTAGTCAAGCACCGTTTCACCAACGGTAATTTTTCTATCGCTAACGATTTTCGCTCGGCGAAGAACCGCCTTTATTCTTAAAGACAACTCGTCAAACTCAATGGGCTTTACCATATAATCGTCAACCCCAACGTCGAACCCTTGAGACTTGTCGGCAAGAGAACCCCTTGCCGTAACCATAATTACCGGAACGTTGTTTCCGCTTTCGCGAACGGCTTTAACAAACGAATACCCGTCCATTATCGGCATCATTGCGTCGACTAGCAAAATATCTAAATGGTTTTCGGCAAGTTTATCAAGCGCGTCCCTACCGTTTTCCGCGGTTAAGACGCTATAACCTAAACCAGAAAGTTTTATTTCAATAAGTTTTCTAATATTTTTGTCGTCTTCCACGACTAAAACGTTGAACATAACTTTTCCTCCACGCCTATTTTAGCACAATTTGATTTTATTTACAATATTTCGTTAATTTTTGCAAAGTTATTTTTCTCACTCGTTTACATATTTGAAAAACTGTGCTAAAATATATTCGTTAATATATTTTCAAGGAGACTACGATGTATCCTCACGAACTGTTTTTTGGAATTCACTTATACGGCGTTATGATAGCGGTTGGAATACTCGCTTGTTTTGCCGTTTTGTTTTTAGTGGGAAAGAAAAAGGGGATTGCTCCGTCTTTTTTAGACTTTACATTCTACACCGCAATTTTCGCTATCGCGTTCGGCTTTTTCTCCGCCACCCTTTTCCAAGCGACTTATAACTACATTGAAGACCCTGAAGCAGGTTTCCACTTAGGCAACGGCTTTACGTTTATCGGCGGTCTTATAGGTGGCGTTGTAACTTTCTTAGCAATATACTTTTCATTCCGCAAGAAACTCTCTGGAACGATAACTCAAATTCTTCCTATCGCACCTTGCTGTATTGCGATTGCTCACGCGTTTGGCAGAATAGGTTGCGCGTTTGCTGGATGTTGCTACGGTAAAATTACGGACAGCGCTCTTTCAATGTACAACCACGGTGCAAACAGAATTCCCGTTCAACTCTACGAAGCAATCTTTTTGTTTATCGTTTTTGGAATATTGACTATTTTATACTTGAAAAAGGACTTTAAGCAAACTCTTCCAGTCTACCTTGTAGTTTACGGAATTTTTAGATTTATAATTGAATATTTCCGCGGTGACGAAAGGGGGCAACTGTTTGGCTCGGATATAATTTCTCCGTCACAATTTTGGTCGATACTCATGGTCGTTATTGGCGTGGCGTTATTCTTCTTTTTCAAAAAGTTGTTTGCTAAAAGCGAAATAAAGGAAAGCCTTGATGAATAAGTTTAAAACGACGCTCAAACTCTTTTTCACCATGCTAAAAATAGGCTTGTTCACGTTCGGTGGTGGCTACGCTATGGTCGTGCTACTTGAACACGAACTCGTGGAAAAGAAAAAGTGGATAGAAAAAGACGAATATTACGATATGCTCGCTATCTCCGAATCGACGCCCGGACCTATCGCCATAAACTCGGCTACGTTTATAGGCTATAAACTCGCAGGGTTTTGGGGCTCGCTTTTTGCAACGCTTGGCGTATGCATTCCGTCGGTCGTTATAATATTTGTAATATCGCTCTTTTTCGACGCTTTCTTAAAACTCACCCTCGTTCAATACGCCTTTAAAGGCATTCAAGTTTGCGTTGCCTATTTGATACTTTCCGCAGGCGTTAAAATGATTAAAAAACTTGAAAAAAACGCCCTATCGATAACTTTACTTAGCGTAACGCTTATAGTTTTCGTAGCGTTTTCACTCTTTGCAATCAAGTTCTCGTCTATTTTTTACATCTTGATAGGCGCAGGCGTTTCAATTTTAATCTCTTCAATTATTCACTACTCGAAAAAGCAAGGCAAAGGGGGTAAAAACTAATGACTTACCTTACTTTGTTTTTAACGTTTTTGAAAATAGGCGCGGTGTCGTTCGGTGGCGGTTACGGTATGATTTCTCTTATTCGAGAAGAAGTTTTATCTCACGGCTGGCTAACTGATGCTGAATTTATTAACTTTATCGCAGTTGCGGAGTCAACCCCCGGACCTATTGCCGTTAATATGGCAACGTTTATAGGTAGTTCGGTTGGCGGATTAGGTGGCTCGCTCTTAGCAACGCTAGGCGTAATTCTTCCGTCGTTTATTATTATTTTAATCATCGCGTCGGTATTTAAAAACCTTTTAAAACTTTTAGGCGTTAAATGGGCGCTTGACGGTGTTAAACCAGTCGTTGCAGGTCTTATTGTTGGAACTGGGCTTACGATGATGCTTTCCACCACTTGCGGTATAACGACCGTGAAAGGTGGCGTTTCGTTCGACTATATTTCGCTCATTATTTTAGCCGTTATCGTAGCGACTGCTACTCTATACAAAAAATTTACTAAAAAGAAAATTTCGCCTATACTTTTAATAATTATATCGGCGATATTAGGACTTATATTATATGCTTTGTAATTATCACACTCACACAAAAAGATGCCGTCACGCACAGGGCACGGATAGAGAATACGTTGAAAACGCCATTAAACTCGGGCTAAAAACTCTAGGATTTTCCGACCACGCGCCTTATCTTTTCGACGGAAACTATTACTCTCATTACAGAATGTTTATAGATGAAGCGGGAGAATACAAAAATTCCGTAATGGCGCTTAAACGCGAATACAAAAACGATATTGATATAAAATTCGGCTTTGAACTTGAATATTACAAAAACACTCACGCTAGAGAAATGGAATTTTTAAGAAAGTTCGAGCCTGAATACATTTTGCTCGGTCAACACTTCGTCGGTGGCGAACCGCAAGGCGATTACGTTGGCTATCATCAAGAAGACGACTCGTTTTTAATTAGTTACGTTAGCGAGTGCATTGAAGCGTTAAAAACTGGGGACTTTACCTACCTTGCCCACCCCGACATCGGCGGTTACGAATATAGTGAAAAGACGGTTGAACTAGAATATACTCGCCTTTTGCAGTTTTGCAAGGATAACGATTTCCCGATAGAAATCAACGTTTTGGGAATTGCCGCTAACCGCTGGTACAGTAAGCGCAAGATTTTTACGCTCGCTGAAAAGATAGGCACGAAAGTTATTATCGGTTTAGACGCACACACCCCAAAGGCAATATCTCAAAAGTGGGTTGATATGGCAAACGATTTAGTAAAGGGTTTAAACCTTAACCTAATTGATAAATTAGATATATAAAAAAACGCTCATTCGAGCGTTTTTTGTTTGGGTTTTATAACGTGGTATTTAAGTATTGACAGTATATTTGCTAGTAGTTCAAACGAATACGATAAGATTGCAAATATCGGCGCGTGCGACAACACGTTGTAAAGCACGGACAAAGTCGTTGGAGCAAGCATCGTAAAGCGAACGATTTTTAAGTCTCTTATTCTAAATATGAACGCGTAAAGGATAAGCCCTATCAAGAACAAGATATCTATCGGTTTAACTGTACCTAGTATCCACAAGTTAATTATAAAGTAACTTGCGAGCGATGCCAAGGCAAAAACTATCGGCCAGATAATCGGCGCGAGTTTTCCCTTCTTCTCGTAGAGAAAGAACGTTAGCGTTCTTATAAGCCCTATAACGAGCCCGACCATTGCAAAGAATTCAAGCGAGAAGAAGTAAGAAATTATTAAAAATACTATGCACAAAAACTGAAATAGCAAGTAGAGTTCTTTCTTTTTAACGAAGTAAGAACAAACCACGAAAGCCATTGCAATAAAACTTGCTATTAGTGCTAAAACTTCATTTTCCATAATCTAGATTATATATATATTTCTATTTATATGCAACTAATTTACACAACTAAAGCCGACGAAAAATCGGCTTTTTAGTTTTAAATTACTTATAATGGATATTTTTAAATTTATTTAAATTAGTTTAAGGCGTTAGTTGCAAGTATATCAAGGCTCGGCAAGACGGTGCGGTAACGATAGACCTTGTTGGTCATCGTTAGTGCAACGACTTGACAGTAACGCAGTATTGCGAAGTTTATAACGACTTAAACACCGCTGTATGATGCAAACCCACAGTCAATAGGCAACACTACGCCAGTTATTGCCGATGCGGACTTGTCGTCACACAAGAACAAGGTTGCACCTAAGAGTTCTTCGGCGTCAACAAATCTACCGGTAGGCGTGCCGTTTAAAATCTTTTTGCTTCTAGGAGTGGGCGTTCCATCTTCACTAAATAACAACGAACGGTTTTGCGCTGAAACTAAAAATCCGGGGGCTATGGCGTTACAGCGAATACCAGTTCCTGCAAAGTGAGTTGCAAGCCATTGAGTGAAGTTGGAAATGCCCGCTTTCGCTGCTGAATACGCAGGAATTTTCGTAAGTGGCGTGTATGCATTCATTGAAGAAATGTTAAGTATTGCACCCGCCTTTTTCGAAACCATATCTTTTGCAAACACTTGAGTTGGGATAAGCGTTCCTTGGAAATTGAGTTTGAACACGAAATCAACTCCGCTTTGGTCAAGGTCAAAGAAAGATTTTTTGCCCTCTACCGCCTCGTGTTGATACTCGTTATCGGTGGTTGCTCTGGGGTTGTTTCCGCCAGCACCGTTAACTAAAATATCGCATGCGCCAAGGTCGGTTAAAACTTGTGCGTGAACTTCTTCTAAACTCTCTTTTTCTAAAACGTTCGCCTTATAGCCCTTGCAAATGAAACCTTCTTGGGTTAATTCATCGGCAAGTTTTTTAACTGCATCTTCGTTAAGGTCTAAAGCGGCAACCTTTGCTCCGCTTTGAGCAAACGCCCTAGCCATCGCACCGCATATAAGACCGCCAGCGCCAGTTATAACTACTACTTTTCCAGTATAATCAATATTCAAAGGTACGTTAATCATATTACTTTTTCTCCTTTTCTAAAGTATCCCAAACGCCGAGCATATACATTATGCCGAGCGCCCTGTCGTAAAGTCCGTAGCCTGGGCGAACTTTACCCGGGCCCTCATCCCACAAATGTCTGCCGTGGTCGGGGCGAATATAACCGTTGAAACCACAGTCGTGATAAGCCTTTAAAACGTCGATAATTCCAGTATCGCCGTCACAGTCTCTATGCGACGCTTCGGAGAAATCGCCGTTTGGGAAATGCTTAACGTTTCTAATGTGAGCAAACGCAATTCTATCACAGTACTTTCTAACGATTTGAGCAACGTTGTTTTTAGGGTTGGCGTTTAAACTTCCTGAACATAAGGTCAAGCAGTTGTACTCGTCGTCAACCATAGACAAAAATCTACCGATACTCTCTTCGTCAACCAAAAGTCTTGGAAGACCGAAGATATCCCACGGCGGATCATCCATGTGAATTGCCATTTTGATATCACACTCACGGCAAGTGGGCATAATGGCTTCAAGGAAATATTTAAGGTTTGCCCATAACTTTTCCTTGGTAACGTCAGCGTAGGCTTTGAAAAGTTCGTCAAGTTTAGCCATGCGTTCGGGTTCCCAACCGGGGAAAGTCATATTGTACTTTTCGGTAAAGTCGAGAATATACTTTGCCATGGCGTTATAATCGTCTTGAATCATATTCTTTTCGTAGAAAAGAGCGGTAGAACCGTCGCCTACTTCGTGGAAAAGATTACTTCTAGTCCAGTCGAAAATAGGCATAAAGTTATAGCATATTACCTTAACGCCAAACTTGGAAAGGTTTTTTATCGTTTGCTTGTAGTTTTCGATGTATTTATCTCTTGACGGAAGACCGATTTTAATATCGTCGTGCACGTTAACCGATTCAACCACGTCGATATTGAAACCGTACTTATCGCATTGCGCTTTAACTTTAGCGATTTCGTCTTCGTGCCAAATTTCGCCGGGCATTTTGTCGTGAAGCGCCCAAACGATACCGGTAACGCCGGGGATTTGCTTAATGTCTGAAAGTTTGATACGGTCGTTACCCTCGCCGTACCAACGGAAAGTCATTTGCATAACTTAACTCCTTGTAGTTTAATAATTTTATTGTACAACTTACAAACCGAAATGTAAATAAACAAAAACAAACAATTACTTTAATAAAAGTAAACTAATTAGTTAAACCATAATCAACGTTCAGGTTATTACGACTTGCCTAAGCAAATAAAAAATACAAGCTAAAAGACTTGCAAGGACGAAAACTCTCCCAGCAAGCCTCTATTTTTGCTAAAAAACCTATAAAAAGGTCAAAATACCTCCATTTTGGCAATAAAAAAAACCATACTACCGATATTTTCATATCAATATTATGGTTTCTTTATGGTGCGGATAACAGGGGATTCCCCTGCTAGGGGAAATGTCCGCAAGGACAAAGGGGTTCCGTCCACGGCGAGTGATCGAACCACGGTTTTATCCTTTGCAACATAAGAAATAATCCACTTAATCACGGCAGAGCCGTAAATGTAATCCGTCACGACGGAATGTAATCAACACACAGTGTTGGATGTAATCAAGCCGATTTAATGCACTCTGAAGAGTGATTACATACGCCTAACGGCGATTACATACTCGCTAGCGCGAGATTACATCCCAAGACTAATCGGCTTGGATAAAAAAAGAACAAGTCGCTTGACTTGTTCTTTTTTTGGTGCGGATAACAGGAATCGAACCTGCACGGTCTCCCACAGGATTCTAAGTCCTGCGCGTCTGCCAGTTCCGCCATATCCGCGAAATGAACGGAAGATTACTCTTCCATTATTTTTACCCCTGCACTCGCGCCTATAC
>JAZSOI010000054.1:0-10419 GCA_045536835.1 Christensenellaceae bacterium | reverse complement strand
CCAACAACGTCTACCTTGTCGCCTTCCTTAAAAGTGTCAACAGTAACGGTTTGACCCATTTCGTAAGCCGAAACGTTTTCAAGGCGGAATTCTTTAAGAACCTTTTGAGGAGCAACGCCCGCTTTTTTAAACTGACCTGCTTCAGGTTTGTTTAAGTCAGATTCTTTAACTTCGCCGAAACCGAGTTTAACTGCTTCATAACCGTCTTTTTCAAGGGTTTTGATTTGCACTACAGGACAAGGACCTGCTTCTACTACGGTAACCGGGATTACTTTTCCGTCAGCGGAAAAGATTTGCGTCATACCTAATTTTTTTCCAATGATTGCTTTATTCATCGATAAAGTTCACCTCCAAATTATTTACGATTACTCGTATTGTTTCTTAGTTTGATTATAACTTAATCTTTACGTCTACGCCTGCGGGCAAATGAATACTTTCAAGTATTTTTGCGTTAGTAGAATAAACGTCGATAAGTCTCTTGTGGGTTCTAATTTCGAACTGTTCTCTGCTATCCTTATACTTGTGGGGAGAACGTAAGATAGTTACGATTTCCTTTTCAGTAGGAAGGGGAATAGGTCCGCTAATCTTAGCGCCCGCTTTCTTCATCGTTTCAACGATTCTTTCAGTTGCTTGGTCAACCATTTTGTGGTCGTAAGCAGCTAATTTAATTCTAATTTTTTGTCCTGCCATTTTCTTACTCCTTTTTTATACTAACTGTTAATGTAGTCAACATTGCCGTGTGTGTCATACCCTAAACAATAAAAAAATCACTCGCTACTGTGTTTTTTTGCTGCGAATGACATAATATTACCTTGGGCATGGTTAGTCGCAAGAGTTATACTCTCACATTTGTCAACGAAAATTATCTTCTCACCGTTTTTGCGATTTCCGGATTCGCAAAAGGGCAAAGTTTAAGTAACTTTTCGTATCAACCCTATAAACACAGCGTAGATATCATATAACATTTTTCAAGTATTGTCAAACGTTTTTTTGTGTTTTTTAAAAAAAAATTTTACCCTTAAAAATAGGTTGCAAAATGCGTTTTTATGTGGTAAACTATGATTATAAAAGCAATCCACAATATCTTGTGTTTGGCTAATTTATTCTACACAAAGGAGAGGCGGTTATGGTAAACGACGGCAACCCGCGAAGTAAAAACTTAACAATTTCAACTTCTAAACCGTTTCTTTTGGGCGCATTATCTTAATGCGTATATACGCACGCGCGCAATTCCATATATAATCCCCGAGCGGTTTTGAAGTTCGGGGGTTTTTTATGCCCTAAAATCAATTTAGGAGGTAATTATATATGGATATGGAAAAATTAAACGAAGAGTTAAACGTTATTCCTGAAAAACCCGACTTTTCGGAAGAACTTTTACAAATAATCAAAAGTAATTTTAAAAATTCGGAAATAAGAGAAAAACTTGAAGAATATCACGATAACGATATTGCAAGCATTTTCCAAGACCTTGAACCTAGCGAACGCAAAAAGCTCTACCGCATTTTAAGTGACGAGGCGATTTCAAACATTTTTGCTTACCTTGAAAACGTTGAAGAGTACGTTACTGAACTTGACAACGAAAGGTTAGCCGACATTATCGAGGAGATGGACGCCGACGACGCTATCGACGTTTTAGACGAACTTCCCGAAGATAAGAAGGAAGACATTATAAGCCTTATCGAGCCGGAAGCGCAAGCGGACATCAAACTTATCGATAGTTATGAAGACGAGCAAATCGGTAGTCGCATGACCACCAACTTCATTTCGATAAAAAAATCGTTTACCGTAAAACAAGCGATGCGCTCTCTCGTAAAGCAAGCCGCGGATAACGACAATATCTCTACGATATACGCCGTTAACGACGACGAGACTTTCTACGGTGCAATCGAACTTCGCGACTTAGTCGTTGCAAGAGAGGGAACACCGCTTGAAGACATCATAGTTACCAACTACCCTTACGTTTACGCGCTTGAAACGACGGCTGAGTGTATCGAGAGATTAAAAGACTATTCGGAAGACTCTATCCCCGTACTTAACAAGCACAACGTTTTAATAGGCGTAATAACCGCGTCTGACATCGTTGAGGCGGTTGACGAAGAACTTGGCGACGACTACGCAAAACTCGCAGGTTTAACAAGCGAAGAAGATTTAGACGAGCCAGTACTTAAAAGTATAACTAAACGTATTCCTTGGCTAATAATTCTACTCGTTCTAGGCGTTGGAATCGCGGCGGTTATTCAAGGTTTTCAAAACCTTATACCAACGTCGCTAATTATCCTTTACACCTTCCAAAGTTTAATTCTCGGCATGAGTGGTAACGCGGGAACTCAAAGCCTTGCAGTTACCATTAGAGTACTTAGTGACGAAGGTTTAGGAACGAAGGAAAAGTTCAAGTTTATGTTCAAAGAACTTAGAGTCGGATTTTTAAACGGACTTATCGTAGGAACGCTTGCCTTTACTGTAATCGGCCTATACGTCCATTTCTTTGAACCAACGTTTACCGAGCAGTTTAACGTTTCAGGCTTTGCGGTATCCGCGTGCATAGGCATATCGTTACTAGTTTCAATGGTTATAGCAAGCCTTGACGGAACGCTTATTCCCATTTTTTTCAAGAAGATAGGAATAGACCCAGCCGTTGCGTCCGGTCCGCTTATAACTACGATTAACGACTTCGTTGCGGTTATCGTATACTACGGCGTTTCGATATTATTACTCGTTAAAATACTAGGAATTGCATAATATAAAAAGCGTGGCATTTAGCCACGCTTTTCGCTTGTCTTTTTTATTTTAATGGGACGGCGTTATAGCGGTTATTAAAACCGCTTATAACAACTACTTAGAACAACCGCCGTGCATAGTAGCGGAAACTTTGAAAACGGTAGAAGGTAAAATTACGATATCTTGTGCGTTTGCGCTATCTTTGATAATTTCAGCGGTAGCGTAGTCAACGTCGGTTTCAACGTCGTAATCCATTTGGATTTTTTCACCTGCAACGTCTTTAAAGTATACACCACTTTCATTAAGGTAATATTCAAAGCCGTTTTCGTAAGTTTGAACGCCGTTTTCACGTTCGCCAAGGTAACGCGCGCGTAAGTAGGCGTTATCATCTTTACTGTTGTCTACGAGCGCTTCTTGTAAAGCGGTTAACGACTCGCTATCAATATAACCAAAAACGCAGAATTCTGAGGAATTAAACGTTCCGCTATCAGTTAATACGATTGCAAAAGAAGCTTTAGCCGAATCGTACTTACTGCTACCGTCGTCCTCATCGAAATCTCTAAGCATAACGAGAGCGCCGGCTTTAACGGTAAGTTCAGACCTTAAACCGTTTTGAGTAAATTCGCCCTTTACACCACTACCGCTATAATTTTTAGCGGTGTAATCTTCACCGAAAGTATAACCGCCGATAATTAAGTAATCTTGATTTTTAGCAATGGTAATTACGGTATCGTCGTAATATCCGTCTTCAATAAGGCTTATAACCCTTTCTGTAGTCTTAGGCGCAAAAGTTTCGTATAAAATAAGAGTGGACTCAATGTTTTGAGTTTCTTCGCCAACGGTATAACTGATAACTAAATCAGCGCGTTTTACAACGCTACCGTCAATCGTTTCCTTACATCCGCCAAACGATAAGCAAAGTGCGAATATGCACGCAATTGCCATAAGTTTTAAAGTAAATTTTTTCATATTGCCTCCAAACAAGCCGTAATTTTTAACTTGTTAATTTTCGTTTATAATATTAGGAAATCCCCAAAAAGTAGACCAATAAGCCGATTAACGCCACAGCACCAAGTGAAATGCCGATAGTTAAAAGAACTTTTAAAATAGACACCGGAGACTTTCCTATAACTTTTGCAGTGTTGCCGTTAACTTGAACTAAATAGTTCTTTTTCTTGTATCTAAAATTAAGCATATAGATAGGAAGAAGAACGTACTTATAAGTTACCCCCATATGCGTGGTACTCGCATTGAAATACCCTACCACGTCGTGACGGTATTGACCAAGAATTCTTCTTTTGATAGCGGCGTCCATTTCAAGTTTAGCATCACTCCAACACGACTCAATAGTTCTGTCCGAACGCTTAGCCATAAAGCCAGTCATAAACTCACTGTCGTAAACTTTAATAACGCTATTATTAAACGGCATAAGTTTATTAAGATTTTGTTGGGAATAAGAAGTATCAGCGTTAATTAAGATATCGTCGAACGCGTCGTTATACACGCCTGAAACGTAACGCCAGTCGATATAAGTTTCAGTACGGCGATTTTTACCGCTACCTACCGTTCTAGTTCTACGAATACCGAGTTTTGCCGAATAATAAGTAGTAGTAGAACTATCAAAGGTAAAACAAGGTTGATATACACCGCGAAAGTTTTCAGCAAATAAGTTCTTTTTAAAGATTTTAGGGGCGTAAAGCTTTGATTTTGCCCACGTTTTGGCCTTTTCAAGAGCCATTTCCTTAGTAACCGTAAACGGGAAGACTGCACTTGGCTTTAAGCCTGCCATTTCCGTAGTCTTAACGACGTGAGAAGTTCCACAGTACGGGCAACCCGTTGCCGTTTCCCCTGTCTTTAAAACCACTACTGCACCGCAGTTTTCACATCTATAGACGGAAGATTCATCCTTCCACGTTTCCGCACTGTTAAACGCCGATAAAATATCGAGTTCTTGAACTTTTGAAGATTTTTCAAAATCGGCAACCGTTTCACAATGCGGGCATTTAAGCATTTGAGTTTCGGGGTCAAACACCATATTTGCACCGCAACTAGAACACTTTACGGTAACCGTTTCTTTTTGATTTTCGATTTCAGCGAAATCTCTTTCCATACTTATTTGTTTAAATCAGCCAAGAGATCGTCAACGTTAATTCCGTGCACCATAGCCGCTTCAGCAATAGTTTCACCGTGAGCGATTGCGCAACCTAAACAGTGCATGCCGTAGCTAAGCAAAATTTCGGGAGCTTTTTCGTTTAATTCAACTGCTTCCATAATTAAAGTGTCTTTCGTTATCTTCTTTTCCATAATTATTACTCCTTAAAGTTTTTTACCACAGGACGAGCAGAATTTTGCACCGCCGTCAATTTCCGCGCCACATTCCGTACAGAAAGTTTTAGCGTTTTGCTTTGCACCACATTCCGAACAGAACTTTGCGTTATTATCTATAGTTGCTCCGCAACTAGAACAAGTTTTACCGCCCTTTTTTTCGGGTTTTTCGACTTGGTCTTTTGCGGACTTAAACGCTTCGGCAAATATTTGACCCATACCGAGCCCAGCTCCGATAGAAACACCTGCGCCAGCCATGGGGTTGCCTTCGTTCTTTGCCGCGTCCTTCATCGCTTCGGCTGCGGCAACCTTCATCAAAACGTCCGTCTTATCGCCCAAAATGCCAAGTTTACTTCTCTCGTCAAGAGCTTTTTCAACTTCGCTGGGAACGGACATGTTTTCGATAAATAAGTTGGTGAGTTTCAAGCCGATTTCGTTGAACTTAGCTTGAATACCTTTCTTTACTATCTCGTTAAATTCTAAGGTGTTTCCTGCTAAATCAAGAGCGGAAATTTTGCTTTCACCGAGCGCGTCGGTAAGTGCGGAGATAAGCATAGTTTTAAGATATGATACGATATCCGCCGTTACGAACGAAGAATCCGTACCGAAAAGTTCCTTCATAAACACGGTAGGATCGTCAACCTTAAACGCGAACGCACCAAAACCTCTAACTCTTATAACGCCGAACTCGGGGTCACGCATCATAATTGGGTTTTGAGTGCCCCACTTAACGTCGGTAAACTGCTTAGTGTTAACGAAATAAACGTCTAACGTAATGGGCGTTTCAAACGCGTATTTCCAAGCAACAAGTTTTGTAAGGATGGGGAAAATATCCGTTTTAAGGTCGTAAAGCCCCGGACCAAAAACGTCCGCTACCTGACCTTTATAAACGAAAACGGCGCATTGAGATTCCCTAACGGTAAGAGTTGATTTATTATTAACTTCTCTACCCGATTTTTTAAAGGGATACTTGTATACTAAAGTGTTATTTGAACTGTCACTCCATTCAATATTAGTTCTAAATAATGCCATAACTTTTCTCCTTATATTTAAAATCTATTTTTAAATATACATCATCGCTTTGCTATTATATCATACATTTTAATTCTTTACAACAATTTTTAATAAATTTCAGTTTATGCTAAAACAAAACCCCTTGTTTCCAAGGGGTTTTTAATTTAATTAAAGTCTAACGTCGCCTAAAACGTCTAAGTAATCAACGTAGCCCATGTAAATGATTTTACCGTTTCTTGCCGCTATGTAATCTCTCTTTACGTTACCAAATAAATTTTTATAGCACTTGCTAGAATAGAAGTCGTTGCTAAGGTCGTTAAAGATATTCTTAGCGTCTTTCTTCTTATCGAACACTAAAACTACGATGTGGATTTCTTCAATCTTATAATCGCCGTTTACGTCTATAACGTAAGTATCGTCCGCTTCTTTTCTATAGTTCACGTCGCTGTCTACAACGAAGCCGTAAACGTTATTGTATTCGTCAGCTAAATCGTACTTGTAAACTTTACCTTCAGCGTCGGGTTCGCGAGTTGCGGTGGGTACGTAACGATCTGCAACGAAATCAAAGTTTTTATCCTTATCCGGAACGTACTTACCAGTTGCAGCGTTGAATTCAAAATATGCTTTTTGAAGGTCGTCACGGTTTTCAACTTTAACGTAATCCGTAACGGGTGCGTAACGTTGACCTAAAGTATCAACGGCACCATCGGAGTTGCAGAACTCAACGTCGGTTTCCTTAACGTATAAATCATCGCCAAGTTTAACGTACTTAACGCGAGTGTCTTCTACGTAATTACCACCGTCTTTAATATAGTTACCGTAATTTTCTTTAACTGAAACGTAGTTGCTAGCACTGTCAAGATAATATCTCGTTTTCGTATCTTTAACGTAGTTATCTCCGTCTTTTAAGTATCTAGTACTATCGATATCGTACAATTGAGTGTTGTACTTAGCCTTTGCAATCGGCTTAAGGTCAACAACGTAATCGTCACCACTCTTGTAGTACGTACCTTTTGCATCGGGAACGTAGATAGTTCCGTTTTCAACGTAGTTAACGTCGGTATCTAAAACGTACTGTTCAAGGCTACGGTCGTAAACGTATTTACCTAAAGTGTATTCTTTGTAGTTACCACCGACGTTGCAAGCAAAGTTAACGTCTTCATCTTGAACGTAATCGTTTAAGGTAACATCGAAAACGAAATCGCCTTTTTTATCGAAAGCGTAGAACACGCCGTCGAATAAATACTTCTTAGAAGATACTTTCGCATCTTGAACGTATTTACCAGTGGTATCTTCACCTTCGTACGCAACGTATTGTTCGTCCTTCTTTTCAAAGAACTTACCTTGAACGATTTCTACGATTTTTGCAGATTCTGCGTCGTAAATAAACTTACCGCCCTTATCTGCAACGTATCTACCACCCTTATCTTCAATATAGTCAACGGAATCGTTTCTAACGAAAGCACCAGTACCGTCGTTATAGTAAGCGTCGTCAACAACGTCAAAATAGTTAACGTCAGCATCTAAAACGTAAGCAGATAACGTTTCGTCGTAAACGTAGTCACCGTCTTCTTCGGGATAATAGTAGTTGGGGTCTTGGCTAAAGTTACCGTCTTCATCACTCTTTGCAAGTCTGTAACCGCCTTTACCTTCGTTTAAAGTTGCGTCAAAAACGTAATCACCGTCTTCATCAGCAACGTAGTTACCACCAACGATTTTCTTGTAATTCAAGTCTTCATCAGGTAAAAAACCAGTGTCCGTTGCGATAAGCTCAGTGAAACTACCTTTTAAAACGCTTTCACTTAAATACATTTCGCTAATGTATTTAGACTTACCAGTCGTCTTAGTTACGGTATAACCACCGTCTTTGAGCGACTGTTCGATTTCCGAAACGCTCGGCGTACCGCACGCTACCGAAAACAAAACGGAACAAACCAAAATTAAAACTAAGAAAAGTTTAGATAGTTTTTTCATTTGCCTGCACTCCTATTTTTAGCGACATTATTTCCTATTCTACATAATAAGATATATACATTATACATTCACTTTAAGTCAAAGTCAAGAACATTTTTCATTTTTGAGAGTATATTTTGTGAGAAAATTTTGTGAAAATCGCTCATTTTATACGATTTTTTGCTTATCGCTCGCCACTAACAAAGTAAAAAAGCGTTCGACGATACCGCCGAACGCTAATTTTTACCAAATAAGGAATTTTGAACCTTTAAGTTTAAGTATCGCTTCAACGAAGAAGAAATCACCGTAAATTATAGGCATGTGTTGACCTTTACGATAACTTCCACTACCCATTTGCAAGATACTGTCTTCTTCTAAATCGTAATTACACCAGTTCTCATCAAGCGCTTTTAAAAGTTTTAACGCTTCGTCTAAATATTCCGTCTTTCCAGTCAATTTTGCAATTTCTATCAAACCGCAAGCAGTTATTGCTCCAGCAGTAGAATCGTAATAAACCGGCTCGGCGGGCGCTTTGAAATCAAGAAGTGGAAGATAGTTAGTCTTCTTAACTTGCTCGATAAAATAATCCGCCGTTTTTATCGCCGTTTGCAAATACTCTTCCTTGCCGGTGTGGATATAAGATAAAACGAAACCGTAAACCGCCCACGCTTGACCCCTTGACCAAACGGATTCAGGGGAGTAACCTTGACCTTGCGGATAACCAACCACGGTATCGGGTTTATCAAGCGCGTGTTCAACGACGTGAATAACCGAACCGTCGTCTCTCACGTGGTCGCGCATTGCCATATCTGCATAGCGCATTGCAATAGACTTATAGCGGCCGTCACTCCACTTAGTGCTCGCAAAATACAAAAGGTTTAAGTTCATCAAGCAGTCGATAATAGTCCAACCGTCAGCACCCGGCTTATCCCAAACCCTTATAAAGTTGCCGTCGGGATTATACCTTGACGCCAAGACCATTGCCGCGAGAAGTTCCCTTTGAATAGACGTTTCGTCCCTAGTCAAGCGATAACTTGCGCCTGCGGATAAGTGCCATAAAAAGCCTGCGTCGTGATCCATTCTAAAAACGTTTTGAAATATTCTATCTAGATGCTTTTCACTCGCTTTTGCAGTAGTTAAAAACCTTTCGTCTTTGGTTTCGGCATACATAAGCCAGTTAAGCCCCGCCCAGAAACCGTTAGTCCAAAGATATATAAACCCTTTATCTCCAGCCTGGTCGTCGTGAACGCCGTCGTGCGTGGTGTAAGGTATCTTATTTTGGCTTTTAACCGTCGTATAGGTCAGTTTTTTGAGTAATTTACCCCAAGTCTCTTCAACGAATTTAGCATCTAGTTTAGATAAATTATTTAACATATTACACCTTAAAATTTAAAATCAAATTGAACGTTTATATCCGAGCCTTGAACTGCGTAATCAATAGTGAAAGCCGTCTTAGGTCTTTTCAAAAATCCCGAATAGTCAACGCGCTCAACGGTAGGCGTTACACCTAAACTGCTCGTAACCGTCATTTCGTCAAGTATAACCATTTCTCCGTCAACCTTAGGCTCGATAAAGGATACGAACCTAAACGTAACGGTGTTTGCACCCGTTATTTCGTAGGACGCTTTAACGGCGCGGTCTAACGTTTCGTAAGCCACTTTAACGCTTGCGCTATTTTCCGGGTATGCGTTAGTTAAATCAAGAGATATTTTATCGTTACTTTGTTCAAGCACGGTAGCAAAATATTCCTTGCCGTACTGTTGAAGTTTTCCGTCTATCATAGGAACGGAATGCGCTAATGACGAGCAAACGAAAGTCTCCTTAGAATATCTAACTGACTTGTTGTTGAAATAGCCGTTAGTGTACTCGCCAACACCTGGATCGCAAATATATTGCTTGCCGTTTTTAATAATAGCAAACGCACCTAAATCGTTGTGGTTGTGCATTTCGGCGTTATTTCCGCCCTTTGCAACGAAAGAGTATTCTCCCTTCTTGCGAACGAAAACTTGGTTGGTTTTAAAGTAAACGCAATCTGATTTCTTTTCTTCCGCCACCCTTTTTTCATCAATGCCCGCTAAAACTCTCGTGCCGAGCACTTGAGTGTCCGCTTCGATTTCTCTGCCGTTGTTTAAAACGATGTTGGTGTTAAACAACCTATTTATAACGTATAACACGGGGGCTTCGTTGTGTTCGCCCTTTGAACCACCGTCCGCTATCGGCAAGAACATACCGCCGTCAAGTATAGCGTTTTTGCCGTACTCTAAGGTGTTTTTAACTTCTTCACGTTCAAGAATTGCAGGCCTATCGCCGGTTAATTGACAGTAAACGTCGAAAAAGAGCGCGAAAAAACCAAAGCCGTAAACCCAGTATGAAAAACCTTCCGAACAGTAACCTTCGCCACCCAAC
>JAZSOI010000007.1:0-41000 GCA_045536835.1 Christensenellaceae bacterium | reverse complement strand
TTGAACGTCGTTTGCAAAGGACTCGCTAAGCGAAACGCCAACGGTTGCACGGTCGGGAAACACTCCCCTATCCATATTGACTGGCGTTCTAAACTTTTGCCACCTTCCCATGCGCAAAACCACTATATTTTCGTTAATTATGGGCGAAACGTCCCTAACGTCGCCACGCCCAGCCATATTCGATTGACCGATAAGTAAATAAGACTTTACTTCTACTCCTTCTAAATGAAGACCGTCCGTTTTCATAAATTATATTCCTTTGCCCATTTTTCAAATTCAAAGCATATCGTATCTTTTTGGTGGGAATCGGAAGTTAACAAAAGTTTTCCGCCCTTTTTCTTAATATACTCAACCATTTGCTTAGACGGATAAGGATAGGTTTTATATCCCCTTGAAATACCGCCCGTATTTACTTCAAAGTAAATATCTTTGTTAAACGTTAAAATTTCGTCAACGGCGTTTTTCCAAGCGAGAATATACTTACCGTCGTTTACGTCAAATAACGAACCGTCTGCGTTATTTTTTGTGATAAGGTCAAAATGCCCAACGATTTGAGCGTTCGTTCTCTTAACGACCGATACTACTTGCTCGAAATATTTTTCACAAGCGAGCAAACCATCACCGTTAAAAACTTCTTCTATTGCCGATTTGATATGCTCGTATTTATAGTCTACGGGATAATATTTATCGCCGCTAAAATAGTAGTGAGACGATGCGATAACGTAATCGAATTTTGATAAGTCCGTATTTGAAAACGCGTCTTCTTCAATACCCACTAAAAGTTCGATTTTATCCTTAAACTCAACCTTTAAGGCGGTTATTTCCTTATAAAACTCTTCTACGCTTTTATCGTTAATATTGCCGTAAAGGTGAAAAGGAGTGAGCGAGTGAGTGACGATACCTAACGTTTTAACGCCCTTTTCTATCGCGCTTAAAATAACTTCTCTCGGCTCGTTTTTACCGTCACATCGGTTTGTGTGAACGTGAAAGTCACGGAGTATCATTTAGTCATTTTCTCCTGTTTTACCTTTTTATCGATAACGTGGCGACTGCAAAGTTCCCTATGAATATCTTCAAGCGAAATGCCTTGCTCAATCATTAAAACTAAGGTATGATAGCAAAGATCCGCTATTTCGTAAATAGTTTCCTTTTTATCGTTTGCCTTAGCGGCGATTATAACTTCCGTGCATTCTTCGCCCACTTTTTTGAGTATTTTATCAAGACCTTTTTCAAATAAATAAGTGGTGTAAGAGCCTTCCGTTTTATTTATTTTTCTTCCTTCAATAAGTTTAATTAAAGAAGAGAGCGAAAACTCTTGAAGTTCATCGCTTTCAAAAACGGGGTTGAAAAAGCAACTGTCTTGACCTGTATGACAAGCAGGACCGTCCTTTTCAACTACCATAACGAGCGCGTCGTTATCGCAGTCCGCCGTGATAGACACTACGTGTTGATAGTTCCCACTCGTTTCGCCTTTGAGCCAAAGTTGTTGGCGTGAACGTGAGTAAAAACACGCGAGTTTTTTCTCCATAGTAATTTTTAAACTCTCTTCGTTCATATACGCTAAGGTTAAAACCTTTTTTGAGATGCTATCAACGACGATAACTGGAATTAAACCCTTATCGTCAAACTTTAAACTTTTAATATCTAACATAATTACTCCTTTACAATTCTAGTAGGTATTCCGTATTTATATAATTCACTCTTCAAATCTTTAATCTTTACTTCGCCGAAGTGAAAGATTGATGCGGCAAGCCCTGCATCAACTTTTGGTAGCGTTTTAAATAGCGTAATAAAGTCTTCAATTTTACCAGCACCACCCGACGCAATGACAGGAACGGACGTTACGTCGCACACCGCTTTTAACATTTCTAAATCGAAACCGTTCTTAACGCCGTCGGTATCGATTGAGTTGAGAACTATTTCCCCTGCGCCGTTCTCGACACCGCGCTTTATCCACTCGATAGCGTCAAGCCCAGTATCAACGCGACCACCTTTTGCAAAAACTCTAAACTTTCCGTCAACCCGTTTTGCGTCAACCGACAAAACTACGCATTGATCGCCGTAGCGCTTTGCCGCTTGATAAATAAGGTCGGGGTTTTTTATTGCGCCAGAATTTACGCTAACTTTATCCGCTCCGCACTTTAAAACTCTATCAAAATCGTCAAGCGAATTTATCCCACCGCCAACGGTTAACGGAATAAAAATAGTGCTTGCAACTTCTTTTAAAATATCGGTAAAGAGCGCGCGACCGTCACTACTTGCAGTTATATCGTAAAAAACGAGTTCGTCAGCGCCGTTATCGGAATAATATTTTCCTAAGGTTACAGGCGACGAAACGTCGGCTAAACCTTGAAAGTTAACGCCCTTTACAACCCTACCGTCTTTTACGTCTAAACAAGGAATTATTCTTTTAGTTATCATTTGCAACTCCTATTGCTTGTTTTAAATCTATCGCCTTAGTGTAATACGCTTTTCCAACGATTGCACCGTACAAGTTAAGCGCCTTTAACTTTATAATATCATCAATTGAAGATACTCCGCCCGACGCTATAAAGTCAATTTTAAACCTTGAAGACAACTCTTTATAAAGGTTATGGTTCGCACCTTGCATTGCACCGTCTTTTGAAATATCAGTGCAAATAACCGTCTTAACGCCTAGTTTTTCAAGTTTTTCGCAAAAATCAAACGCGTTGAGTGAAGACTTTTCCGTCCAGCCTTTTATCGCAACGAAACCGTCTTTTATATCAACGCCAACCGCAATTTTATCACCGTATAAACTAACGGCGTTTTTCAAAAACTCCTCGTCGGTTACGGCGGCAGTTCCTAGAATAACTCTTGAAACGCCTGCCAAAATATAAGTCTTGATAACGTCTAAACTTCTAATTCCACCGCCAACTTCAACGAATAATTTAGTTGCGCTTATTATCTTTTTAATCGTTTCTAAATTGTCAGTTCCGCCAGACTTTGCACCTTGCAAATCAACCACGTGCATGTATTTTGCACCCGATTTTTCAAAATCGAGAGCAATTTCAACGGGATTATTAGAATAAACCGTCATTTGAGCGTAATCGCCCTTATAAAGTCTAACGGCTTTGCCGTCAAATAAATCAATTGCTGGAAAAATTTTCATAACTCACAAAACGCCTTTAAAATACTAAGCCCCACGCTTCCGCTTTTTTCGGGGTGGAATTGACAACCGTACACGTTACCCTTTTGAACGGCTGCGGTAAGGTCTACACCGTACTCGGTCGTTGCAATAACGCAGTCTTCACATTTTGCACCGAAAAACGAGTGAACAAAATACACGCAGTCTCCGTCGCTAAGATATTTGAATATCTCGCTCTTTGGTTTTCTTAGTTTAAGCCCGTTCCAACCTATGTGTGGAATTTTAAGATTTTTAGGGATAACTGAACTTATAGGGTGAATTTCGCCACTAATTAAGCCAAGCCCTTTATGTTCGCCGTACTCTAAACTCTTATCGAAAAGTAGTTGCATCCCCAAGCATATTCCAAGTAGCGGAACGCCGTTATTGGCGCGTTCAACGACTATTTTTGCAAGGCCACTTTCAAATAATTTCTTAGCCGCATCTTCAAACGCACCGACGCCCGGAAGAATAATTTTATCCGCTTTTTCGATTATCTCTTTGTCTCCTGACGTTATTACGTCAACGCCGATAGCCTTGAAAGAACTTTTAAGTGAATATAAATTTCCAACGCCGTAGTCAACGATAACTACCATTATAAAACTCCTTTGGTTGACGGAATTTCACCGCGCAAATCGCTATCGATTTTTACCGCTTTTCTCAAACTTCTAGCAACGGACTTGAACGCACCTTCTAAAATGTGATGAACGTTTTTACCCGCAAGTTGAGTAACGTGAAGGTTAAGCCCAGCGTTTACCGTAAAGGCTATAAAGAACTCTTCGATAAGTTCAACGTCAAAATTGCCAACGCGCTTTGCCCTAGGATTTAAATTATACGCTAAGAAACTTCTACCCGATAAATCAACGGCAGATAAAATAAGCGCTTCGTCCATAGGTAAAGTCGTGTCGCCGTAACGAGTGATACCCGCTTTATCGCCAAGCGCTTTCTTGAACGCTTGACCGAGCGCAATGCCGATATCTTCAACGGTGTGATGATAGTCTACTTCAACGTCGCCTATGCACGCAACGTTTAAATCAAACCTACCGTGCTTTGCAAATAACGTTAACATATGATCGAAAAAGCCACAGCCAGAGTTTATTTCGCTAACGCCAGTTCCGTCGAGGTTAATGCTTAACTTAATATCCGTTTCTTTGGTTTTTCTAACTATTTCACAAGTTCTCATAAAACTTCTCCTAAAATATCTTTAACCGCGTTTATAAACGCCGTCATCTCGGCGGGGCTACCAACCGTAATTCTTATATAATTTGAAATGCGTTCCTTGTTAAAATGCCTTATTAAAATTCCCTTTTCTTTAAGTTTTAAATAAAGTTCTTCACCGCTTATTTTGTCGCTTGATGCAAAGATAAAATTAGTTTTTGACGGAAGGCAAGTAAACCCTAAACTTTCAAGGTTTTTAACGCACTCTTCTCTCGTTTTTATAATGGTTGAAACGTTACTTTTAAAATACTCGTTATCTTCAAGCGCGCCAACGCCCATAGCGGCGGTAACGCGGTTAACGTTGTAGGGGTTCGTTGAATATTTAACCGTTTTAAGATCGTCTATAATTTTCTTACTTGCAACGCCAAACCCAAGCCTTGCGCCCGCCATTGAACGCGACTTTGAAAAGGTTTGAGTTACGAGTAAATTATCGTACTTATCAATAAGAGATACCGCACTTTCCCCGCCAAAATCAACGTACGCTTCGTCAATAACCACCACTCTGTTTGGGTTATCTAAAAGAAGTTTTTCAATATCGTTAAGCGCTACAACAAGCCCAGTAGGAGCGTTAGGATTTGCGATAAATATAATGCCGTTTTTACCTAAGTAATCGTTTACGTCTATCGAAAAATCGCTCTTTAAGGCGATTTCTTCATACGGAACACCGTTCACACCTGCAAAAACCTTATAAAAACCGTAACTTATGTCTGGGAAAATTGCGGGGCAATCGCTACTGGCGTAAGCGATGAACGCAAAGTTCAAAACTTCGTCCGATCCGTTAGATACGATAACGTTTTCACTCTTTACGTTCAAGGTTTTCGCAATAGCGTCAATAAGCGTAGTACAGTCTGGATCAGGATAAAGCATAACGCTTGATAGTTCTTTTTCCGCAAGTTCTATCGCCCTTTTTGAAGGGGGAAACGGCGACTCGTTCGTATTGAGTTTTATATACTTTTTATCCTTCGGTTGCTCGCCCGGAACGTAAGGGTCGAGCCTGCCGATTTTTTCATTTACAAAATTACTCATTTTCTTCCTTAAATCTTATGGTCGCGCTTTTTGCGTGAGCGGTTAAGCCTTCCTTTTTAGCAAAGTAATCAATTTTATCCGCAACTTTTGAAAGTGCGTTTTTATCATAATAAACGTATTGCGTTTTCTTTATAAAATCGTCAACTGACAACGCGCTAGAAAACCTTGCAGTTCCGCTAGTCGGCAAAGTGTGGTTTGCACCCGCTAAATAATCGCCAACGGCTTCGGGGCAATACCTACCTAAAAATACCGAACCCGCGTGTTTTACCTTATCAAGATAGGTAAAAGGATCGTCCAAGCAAAGTTCTAAATGCTCGGGCGCGATGGCGTTTGCAACGTCGATTGCGCTATCTAAGTTATTAGTTACGATAATTTTACCGTTATCATCGATAGACGCTCTCGCAATTTCCGCCCTTTCAAGCATAGGAATTTGCTTTTCTATCTCGGCTGATACTTTCTTTGCAAACTCTTCGTCGTCAGTAACGAGTACTGCGCTTGCCATTTTATCGTGCTCGGCTTGGGATAATAGGTCGGCAGCGATATCGCACGGCCTATTTTTATTATCCGCAACGACTAGTATTTCGCTAGGCCCTGCAATCATATCGATAGACACCACGCCAAACACTTGCTTTTTCGCTTCGGCAACGAAAGCGTTACCAGGACCAACGATCTTGTCAACCTTAGGGATACTTTCCGTTCCGTAAGCAAGCGCGACAATCGCTTGCGCTCCGCCAACTTTATAAATTTCTTTTACGCCCGCTATCTTTGCAGAAACGAGTATCGACGGATTAATCTTTCCTTTGGCGTTTGGTGGTGTTACCATAACGACTCTGCTTGCGCCCGCAACGATTGCAGGAACGGAATCCATAAGCACCGTTGACGGATAGCACGCCGTGCCACCTGGTACGTAGATACCAACGTTTTCAATAGGGATAATTTTTTGCCCAACTATTGCACCGTTTAAGTCATCTAGATAAAAGCCGTTTCTTTTTTGTTGAAGGTGATAGCGCTCGATGTTTGCCTTTGCAGTTTCTAAAACTTTTATAAACTCTTTATCGGTGTTTAAAAACGCTTCTTCAATTTCACTTTCAGTTACTCTTAAAGTAGAAATATCCGCTTTATCAAATTTTTTATTATACTCGAAAATCGCCTTATCGCCAAGTTTTCTAACGTTTTTGATAATATCCGCAACTATGCTTGAAACGTCGATTTTCGTTTCTTTTACCGAGAAAATTTCCTCTCTCGTGTTTAATTTTTCATTGTAAATTTTAATCATTTCGAGCCTACTAATTTTGAAAGTTTTTCACTTATTTCTTCAATTATTTCCGTTTTAAATTTAAAGCTTGACTTGTTTGCAATAAGCCTTGCGCTAATGGGTAAAAACCTTTCAACGACTTCCAAATCGTTCTCTTTAAGCGTCGTTCCCGTTTCTACTATATCGACGATTACGTCCGACAAGTTAAGTATAGGCGCAAGTTCAATCGAACCGTTGAGTGCTATGATATCGATATCTCTACCCTGAGCGGAATAGTATTCCTTTGCGATGTTTACGAACTTAGTTGCAACCCTTAAAGTTTTGTTTCTATTATCGATAAAACCTTTTTTACCCGCAACGCACATTGAACACTTTCCCATATTGAGATCGGCAAGTTCGTAAACTTCGGGCTTATATTCCATTAAAATGTCTTTACCGGCAACGCCGATATCGGCTGCACCGCGTTCAACGTAGATAGCAACGTCACTCGGCTTTACCCAGAAATATCTAATTTTAAGGTCTTGATTTTCAAAAATTAACTTGCGGTTGTTTTCCTTTATCGACGGGCAAGGAAACCCTGCCTTTTCAAACAAATCGTAAACCTTTTCGCCAAGCCTACCTTTAGGGAGAGCAATATTTAAGTATTTTTCCATTATTCTTCCCCCTTAATTCTAGAAATCTCGTCGAGATACACCGCAAAGCCAACCGCCTTATAAGGTTTACCCATCTTTTTCATTAAATTATCGTACTCGCCACCAGATATAACGCCCGTTGGAACGCCTTCAACGTAACCTTTAAACGCTATTCCGTTATAGTAGTTCATATCGTTAACGACGGAAAAGTCAATTATTACGCTTGCGTTTTCCTTTACTAAACCGCTAACGACTTCTTTGAGTTCGCAAATTGCGTTTTTTGCCAAATCGCTAACGCCAAACTCGTCAATCACTTCAAACACCTTGCTTGGCGCTCCGTAAACGGTAACTAGTTTTTCAACAAGCGCTTTTTTCTCGGTTGAAACTTCTTCCTTTTCTAAAAGCGCCTTTATAGACGGCAAGTTCTTTTCGCCTAAATACATAATCGCTTCAAGTTGTTTTTCCTGAGACAAACCTGAAAATTTCAAAACTTCTCTTATTATATCAAGATGCGATACCGTAAGCAAGGAATTACTTGATATTACGCTTAAACTTTTCGACGCTAAAAGTAAAACTTCTTCCACCGTTTTAACGTCGACGTCGCCTATGCATTCAAGCCCCGTTTGCATAATTTCTTTAAAAGTTTTCGTGCCCTTTGAAACTCTATAAACGTTTTCGTTATAGTAAACTTTCATAACGCCGTCAACGTCTTTACTGTTTTTAACGATAGAAAGCGTAACGTCGGGCTTTAAAGCCAAGAGTTTTCCACCGTTGTCAGTAAAAGTGATAACGCTTTCGCTAATTAAAAAGTCTTTGTTTTTAGCGTATAAATCGTACTCTTCAAACTTGCTCATTCTGTACTTTTTATACCCAAAACCGCTGTACAAGGCGCGAAGTTTTAAGTAAACGTATTCTTCAGGGGTTAAAACGCTTAAAATATTATCCATTACTTTTCTTCTCCTTTTATAACCAAAGCGTAACCGCCAGCACCGTAATTTATGCACCTTGAAACACGGCTAATAGTTGCCGTGCTCGCGCCAGTTTGCTTGCACACTTCTTGATAATTTTTACCTGCCGATAAAAGAGAAGCAACTTCTAACCTTTGCGATAAGTCTTGAATTTCCTTTATCGTGCAAATATCTTCAAAAAACTTACGGCAGTCTTCCTTTGTTTTAAGTTTTAACACCGCTTCGTATAAGTTTTCAAAATTGAATTTTTCAAAATTATCCATCTATAAACCACCTTTCGATTTATTTTATTACAGTTTAGCACGCTAAATCGCTAAAGTCAAGAAATTTAACGGTATATTACTAATTTAGTTGCTTTTTTTTGACTAACTTTATATAATAACAAAGGTTATTAAGGCTATGAAACAATTTATGGCTGATTTAGAGTTTGCATCAAACGCGGTGGAAGGCAAGGCAAAGCCCGATGGCAATACTTTTGTCTTGCCGAGTGGCTTTAACGAAGCATTACGCCACGTTTCAGGCGAAATATTATCAGTCGTAGGTTGTGACAGAGCCTAACAAAGGATAAGCAAATGCAAGTTTCTCACGCACACAAGCACCCACACCACGGGCTACATCATATTTTAGAAACGATAGGCGCGTTTATAAAAGGAAACGTCGTTTTAGTTATTGCGTTTTCTTTGGCGGTAGCAACGAGCGTTATCGTTTTGCCAGACGCAAAGTATCTAGGCTATTTCGATTTTAAAACGCTAACTTGCCTATTTTGTACGCTTGCCGTCGTATGCGCGCTTAAAAACGTTAAGTTTTTCACGGTGCTTGCAACGAAAATCGTAAAATTGTTTAAAAACACTCGCGGGGCAATACTTGCGCTCGTATACGTTACGTTTATCGGTTCGATGCTTATTGCAAACGATATGGCTTTGCTTACTTTTTTACCGCTCGGCTACGTCGTTTTAACGTCAACTGGTCAAAAAAGGCTTATGGCGTTTACGTTCATTATGCAAAACGTTGCCGCTAACCTTGGCGGAATGCTAACGCCGTTTGGAAACCCTCAAAACCTTTATCTTTATTCCTACTTTAACATCCCAACTGGAAGTTTTATGCTTACGATGCTTATTCCGTTTATAGCATCCGTTTCGCTTATTACGATTTGCTGTTTATTTATTAAAAAGCAACCGCTCGTATTAAGCCAAGATTCCGTTACACTTCCTAAAAAGAGTGTTTTACTTTACCTTGTATTATTCGCCCTATCAATCGTTATTGTGTTTAGAATAGTTCCGTACGTGGTAGGTTTAATCGTTATTCCGCTAGCGTTACTATTCCTTGATAGAAAGGCTTTAAAACAAGTTGATTATCCGTTACTACTCACTTTCGTTTGCTTTTTCATATTTGCCGGCAACATGGCAAGAATAGGGGTTATTGAAAGGTTTTTATCTAGCCTACTTAACAAAAACCCACTTATCGTATCAGCACTATCTTGCCAAGTGATAAGCAACGTTCCAAGCACGATACTTCTTTCAAAGTTCACTCTCAACTGGCATGCGCTACTTATAGGCGTCAATATCGGCGGATGTGGAACGCTTATATCGTCGCTTGCAAGTTTGATAACGTTTAAAGAATACGTTAAGCACAACCCCGGAAAAACCTTAAAGTACGTTGCATTGTTCTCAGCGTTCAACTTTGGTTTCTTAATAATTTTAATAGGCATTTCACTTTTGATAGTTTAATAAATTTTAAAAGCCGTTTCGCTATGAAACGGCTTTTAGTTTTTAATAGATAAGCAAATTGCTTATGATTTTTGCTATTTTCATTCGCATTATAGGCGTTGGATGCGTTCCGTCTATTAAATATTTCGTGCTATTATATTCATTTATTCCACCCGCGTGATACATATCGTAGCACGGAAGACAATGTCTTTTTGCTATATCCGTAACGGCATTAGCAAATTCATAGAGATAATCTCCTTCTCCGTTTGGTAGAGTATTTGCATTAAATTCAGTTCTATATAACGGTGTTAAAAAGTAAATATCAATTTCTGGGTAAACCGATAAAATATTATCAATAATTGTATTTAGTGCACCTTTAAACGTCAAATCGTCAGTGCTGTCATCAGTACCTATTTCGCAATTTCTGCGCCAATCGTTAGTCCCAATTTCTATAACGATATCGTTTATGGTAGTAAAATCTAATTCTTTCAAGCGAGTAACAGCATCTTTATTACTTCTTTCATATTGTGACCAGTCTCCCGTTTTTATTGCCTTTGAAATGTTTACTAATGAGTAAATATCGTTTTTATTATTAAATGCTGTCGCTCCGCCTATAGCACCGTTAACACAAGTTGCTTTAGTTATATCTTGAACGTATTTAGGAATATTATAGTTTCCAAAAATGCTATCGCCTAAAAATAAAATATTATGGTTTTTTAAAGGGTAGGCAATTTCCTCACTTAAATTTACGTATTGCGTACCCGTCACAAGACCGTCATATTGAGCCACTATTAAATTACCAAGATGATACGGCTCGAGAATTTCACCCATATCGGTTATATCGATAAAATTTATATCCTTAATTGCAAACCAAGTCCCAACAGTATCTTTAGCTTTAGCATAACCCATAACAAATTCGATTTGTTTAAATTGAGCGGTCGTAGTACATTCAAACACATAAGAACAACGGTTAGCAGAATAATTTCTTTTGCCAGTTAACGACTTTAACAAGACGTCTCCCTTAATAGTGTTTGATTCTTCAATCAAACGCGGAACAAAACTATTTGCGGTAATTTCCCCCAAATCATATTTCAAGGAAAACGCCAATAAATATTTGCGTCCCACTTGTAATTCTTCATTTATCGTATACGTAATTCTAGGGTATGCATTTTCAGTAGGCGTAAGTTTTAACCACCCGTCTTCTTGCGTAAGTGTTCCATATTTACCAACAAATAAATTGGTATTACCGTTATCTACAACGTTCGTAAATTTGACCATATCGGTTAAATCAACGTTGCCGTTTGCGCCGTTAACTCCATCTTTACCTTCGGCCTTTACTCCAGTGTTTTCTCCGTTGATATACCAATAGCCGTCTTTTATCTCTACCCTTGGAGTTTTGCCGTCTTCACCAACGTCGCCTTTATCTCCCTTTTCTCCTTTGATAGTCGTTAACCATTCTTCATAAGACAATGGCGTTTCGCCTTTTTCTTCCGCGGATACGACGTACATATTATAAATATCAATTACTTCAGGATTTTTATTATTGCTAGTGTTAAACATTCCGAAACATGCGGTAGAAGTTACCAGATTTAAACAAATACATAAAGCACAAGATAACGCAATTATAAACTTCTTTTTCATAGTGTCTCCATACAAAATAACAAAGTATCGACTTATAAGAAAGCCGATACCAAAAAATGATTACTGGTAGAATTTAAGTTGGTTTTGATAAATAAAAAATTATTTTTATTATAGCATTTAGCCTTACTAAATGCAAGCATATAATCGATTTATTAAAACATATATGGCTCAATGTTAAAGTAACATATAAATTCCTTCGATTATAACTAGGTGAAGTGGATAAAATACGTAGAAGAAATATTTCATTTTGTACTTTCCACGCCTACCACTATAAAGGAAGAGTAAAATTAGAGAAAATAGAGAGTAAACGGAAAAACTTATAACTTTACTCGTTAAAGCGAATAGCACTAAACCAAGCGAAAAAGTTAAAACTCTTAAAACTTGCCTATCGTAAATTTTAACACTCTCATTTTTTACCCTTCTAAAATCAAATAGCGACGCAAAGACTGGAAGCATACAACCTAAAAAACCGTAGTCCACCACGAAGAAATAACAAAAGACGTAAACGCACGCTATCGTCAATATAAATAAAATAACGGATAAAATCTTCTTTTTTACCGAATTGCCTTGCTCTAGCAGGGCTTTTTTCATAAATTCGAGCGAGTAAATACCTAATATTCCAAGTGAAAAAGTGATTAAAATATTAAATAGATAAGCGCTAGGGTCAAAGATAAAATACACAACTTGGCAAAGCGTTCCAAGTACCGCAATCGTTAAAAAATACCTAAGTTTATCCTTAGTGTAACGGCAACCCTCGGCTATCATAAAAGCAAAAATCGGCATGGCAAGTCTTCCCACGTAGCGATAAACCATATTGCTTGGAAAAAACATAAAGCCAACGTGGTCGATAACCATAAAAATTGCTGCTAGTATTTTTAAAACGTTTCCGTTTAAAAAGCGTAAATTTCTTATCATATCCCTAAAAGTTCGAGTGCGTTTTTATAAAGAATTTTATCAAGAACCGCCTTATCGGTCACGAAAGACCTTAAAATCTTTAAATCGCCTTCCGCATCGCTCCAAGGCGCGTCGGTTGCAAATAAAATCTTATCTTCGCCGTGCTTATTTAAAATAGCGGTGAACTGCTCTTTGGTTAAATACTTTAAAACGTAAGCCGTATCTATATACACGTCAAGCCCTGCAACTAGTTCTAAAAACTCGTCAACCATTTCCGCAGCACCCATATGCGCGAGAACGAACTTACTATGCCCCACCTTTTCAATAACTTTTTTAACCCTTTCAGGCGAGCACATAACCGTGCACTCTCTATACCCACAGTCTATCCCAGAGTGCGTAACGACTATTAAATCTAGTTTTTTAGCCGTTTCAAGTATCTTTATATAATTATCGTCATCAATAAAGGTTTCTTGGTAATCTGGGTGAATTTTAACGCCCTTAATACCCGCGTTTTTTACCGCTTGAAGTTTACCTTCAATGTCGTCGCAAAGGGGATGGATACCCGCAAACGATAAAAGTTTTTTACCTTGGTACTTCTCGTTTAAAGAAATAGCAAAGTTTAAAATACTGTCGAACTGACTGGGCTTAGTTACGACGGGAAGACAAACGGCAAGGTCAACCCCTGCCGTATCAATCGCGTTTTCAAGCCCTAAAACAGTCCCGTTATAATGGGGTTGCGTTCCGCCCTTTTCAGCCAAAAAATCAACCGTTTTTTGCGCTATCTTGTCGGGGAAAACGTGGGTGTGAAAATCTATTATCATAAATCTATCTCTAAAAGGTCACTAGGCGTTAAAGTTTCAACGCCGTTTTCTTCAAAAAGTTTAGAAGTCTTTTCCGCATCGGACGGCTTAAACACAACGAAAGCGTCTTCATTTTCAATGGATAAACCGTACATATACTCAACGTTGATATCGTTTTGCTCCATCTTTTCTAAAATAGATTGCAAACTACCTGCAACGTGTGGAATTTTTACGATTAACACGTTTGAAACAATGCTAGAATACCCTGACTTTGAAAGTTCTTGTTTGCCAAGGTCAGGATCGTTTACGATAAGGCGCAAAATACCGTACTCAGTAGTGTCCGCAAGTGACATTGAAAGTATACTTACGTTGCTTTTTGAAAGTACGTCTAGCACCTTTGAAAGCGTGCCTTTTCTATTTTCAATAAAAACGGATAATTGCTTACAAGTCATAATAATCTCCTTATAGGTTAGTTTTCGTATCCAACTGCAAACGCTTTTAAGTTGAGTTCAACGGTCTTCGGGGGTACAGTCGTCTTGACGGTTTCTTCAACCGTTTCTCTGTTTAAACCTAAATGTTTAGCCGCGTAACCAAGAACAACCGAGTTTAAGACCTTGCTATTTCCAAGTTCTTTGGCAATCTTTTGACCGTCGATTGCGTAAACTGAATAAGTCTTTTTAAGTTCTTCGATAATGTTTTCGGGATATTCTTTAGCGCCCGTAACTACCGTCATAGGATCAATTCTAGCGTCGTTAACGACTATTACGCCACCCTCTTTTAAAAAGTGAGAATACCTAAGCGCTTCTAAGCGTTCAAACGCGATAATAATATCCGCTACACCCTCTTCAACGACGGGTTCTGAAACCTTTTCGCCGTAACGAACGAAAGTTACTACGCTACCGCCCCTTTGAGCCATGCCGTGAACTTCTGAAATCTTAACGTCGTAACCTTCGCTAAGAGCTGATTTTCCTATAATACGGCTAGTGAGAAGTGTTCCTTGACCGCCTACGCCTACTATCATAACGTTTTTAATCATCTCTTCACCACCCCGATTGCGTCGAATTTACAGTAGTTTTTGCAAAGACCGCAACCGTTACACATAGTTTCGTCTATCGTTACAACTCCGTCTCTTAAACTGATTGCAGGGCAACCTATTTTCAAGCACATCTTACATTTTTTGCAAGTAGACTGATCAATTTCACATCTATTTGGGAACTTTTGACCTTTAAGTAGTGCACAAGGCGCTTTTGCGATAATGACGGTGAGTTCGTCACCTTGAACGCTTGCTTTAATCTCTTTTTCCAACGTTTCAACGTCGAACGCATCGATTTCCAACACTCTTTGAACGCCAACGGACTTGCAAAGTGCGGATAAATCGATAGCGTAAGTATCTTCACCCTTTAAAGTTTTACCAGTTGCGGAGTGTTCTTGGTGACCAGTCATACCGGTAGTTCTATTATCTAAGATAATAATAGTTCCAGTACATTTATTATACACCGCGCCGATTAACGAGTTTACGCCTGTGTGAAGGAAAGTCGAGTCGCCGATAACCGCCACCCAGTTCTTTATAAACTCTTTACCGCACGCCTTTTCCATACCGTGAAGTGTTGAGATACTTGCGCCCATGCAAACGGTGGTATCGATAACGTCGAGCGGGGCAACCGCGCCGAGCGTGTAACAACCGATATCGCCCGCAGCGTGAATTTTGAGTTTTTTAAGCACCGAGAACACGCTTCTATGCGGACAACCAGGGCATAAAATGGGGGGACGGTTAGGAACGTCAACCTTAGAATAAACTTCGTCCGTCTTTCCATATAAAACTTTTTTAAGAAGGTTTGCGCTATACTCGCCTTGCCTTGTAAAAAGTTCTTTGCCAAGAACTTTTAAACCCCAACTTTTAACTTGTTCTTCAATAACAGGTTCAAGTTCTTCAAAAACGTAACACGTTTCAACGGAAGAAACGAAGTCTTCAATAAGTTTTTTAGGAAGTGGGTTAACAAGCCCAAGTTTTAATACGCTAGCGTTTGGGCAAACTTCTTTAACGTATTGATAAGCAATGCCAGAAGTTATGAAACCTATTTTACTATCTCCCTTTTCAACTTTGTTGATAGGAAGAGTTTCCGCGTCTTTTGCTAATCTGTTTTCTCTATCTTCAACGACTACGTGCCTACCTATTGCGGACGCAGGCATCATAACGTATTTTCTTAAATTTCTCTCGTAGGGAACGGCTTCCTTTTCCACTCTGTCACAAAGTTCAACAACGCTTTGAGAGTGAGCAAGTTTAGTGGTCGTTCTAAGTATTACGGGCGTGTCGTACTTTTCGGAAAGTTCAAAGCCTAAAACGGTAAAGTCCTTTGCTTCTTGGCTATCCGACGGTTCAAGCACGGGAACGTGCGCCGAACGAGCGACCATACGAGTATCTTGCTCGTTTTGAGAACTTGCAAGACCGGGGTCGTCCGCAACCACGATAACCGCACCACCGTTAACGCCGGTGTATGCAAAAGTGTATAACGGGTCGCTAGCAACGTTTAAACCAACGTGTTTCATGCACGCAAGAGTTCTCTTGCCCGCAACCGACGCGCCGAACGCCACTTCAACCGCAACCTTTTCATTAGGCGCCCACTCGGTGTATACGCTATCGTACTTGCAAAGCGCCTCGCTTATTTCAGTGCTCGGTGTTCCCGGATACGCGCTTGAAACTTCCACGCCTGCTTCGTAAGCACCGCGCGCAATCGCTTCGTTACCGAGCATTATCATCTTTTCTTTCATTTCGCACTCCTTAAATCTTTAACTCTCTTTGCCTTGCCCTCAAAACGCTGTAAGGTATTCGGTGAAACGAGCGTTACCTTAGCGTCAAGCCCTAAGATAATTCTAAGTTTACTCTTAACCGCGTTTGCAATGCGTTCAAGTTCCTTAAACGAGTCCGTTTCAACGTTGAGTTCAACTTTAACGGTGAGTTTATCAAGGTATCCCTCGCGCTCAACCACTATTTCGTAGTGCGGTCCAAGTTCGTTGAAACTGAGTATTACTTCTTCAATTTGGCTTGGGAATACGTTTACGCCACGAATTTTAAGCATGTCGTCACTTCTGCCCGACAAGTTTTCCATTCTAACGAAAGTTCTTCCGCATTTGCACGGCTCGTAGATTAAACGAGTTATATCTTTCGTTCTATATCTAATAAGGGGCAAGCCCTCCTTTTTAATGCAAGTGATAACGAGTTCACCTTGCTCGCCTGCGGGAAGTACTTCGCCAGTTTCGGGATTTATGATTTCGGGAATAAAGAAATCTTCGTTGATGTGCATGCCGTCAAGGTATTCGCACTCACCAGACACCCCCGGCCCCATAAGTTCACTCATACCGTAGTTTGAAGTAACTAAAACGTCTTCGCCCCAGTATTTGTGAATTTCTTCACGCATTGCCTCGGTTAAAAGTTCACTACCGACGAGCGCGATTTTAACTTGCAAATCCTTAGTCGGGTCAACGCCTATCGACCTTGCAATTTCAGCAAGCCTTAACGCGTACGAAGGGGTTGCAACGAGTAACGTAGTGCCAAAGTCCTTCATATACATAATTTGCTTTTCGGAATTGCCAGTCGACGACGGAACTATCGTAGAACCGATGTTTTCCAAGCCGTAGTGAAGACCGAGCGCACCCGTGAACATACCGTAGCCGAAACAAATTTGTGAAACGTCTTTCGCGGACGCTCCGCCCATGCACGCGATACGAGAAACGCACTCCGTCCAAGTATCCAGGTCGCCTTGTGTGTAGCCAACGACGGTGGGTTTACCAGTCGTTCCGCTAGACGCGTGAATTCTAACGAGTTCTTCCTTGGGAACTGCAAAAAGACCGAACGGATAGTTATCCCTTAAATCTTGCTTTGTTACGAAAGGAAGTTTGCTTAAATCTTTTAAAGACTTGATATCTTTGGGTTTAACGCCAACGTCGTCCATCTTCTTTCTATACGGCAAAACCTTTTCGTAAACTCTTGCAACGGTTTCTTTTAATCTTTCAAGTTGTATTTCTTCAATTTTCTCTCTCGAGTAAGTCTCTACCTTAGACCAAATCATTACGCACCTATTAGTTATTCCGCTTGTATTACCGCTTTAATTCTGCGAACGCCAGCCGACGAACTTTCTTCCTTTAAAATCTTAAAACCTTTAAGTTCGCCAGTTCTTTGAGCGTGCGGTCCACCGCAAATTTCTTTGGAGTATCCGTCTATTGTGTAAACCTTAACGTTTTCGCCGTATTTGTTTCCAAACACGCCTATAGCCCCACTTTCGCGTGCTTTTTCAACGGGCATTTCTTCAAGGACTACTTCGATATCCTTTGAAATTGCCTCGTTTACAATATCTTGAACCGCCTTGATTTCTTCAGGCGTCATCTTCCTTTCAAAAGAAAAGTCAAAGCGAAGTCTTTCGGGGGTGATGTTACTGCCCTTTTGGAAAACGGTGTCGCCAAGTACTTTTCTAAGCGCACCGTTTAAAAGGTGGGTTGCCGTGTGAAGACGAGTGGTTTGTTCGCTGTTATCAGATAAGCCACCTTTGAACTTTTGCTCTGCGCCTTGGCGAGAGAGTTCTTGGTGTTTTTGATAGTGCGCTTTAAAGCCTTCAACGTCAACTTTAATTCCCTTTTCGCCTGCAAGTTCTTCGGTTAGTTCTATCGGGAAACCGTAAGTATCGTAAAGTTTAAACGCCATTTCGCCAGACAACATTTCGCCCACTTGAACGTTTGCTAAGAACTTAGTTGCAATCTTAATGCCTTGATCGAGCGTTTTAGAGAAAGTTCTCTCTTCATCTTCAAGCGACTTTATGATAAACGCTTTGTTTCTTTCTAGTTCTGGGTAAACGCCCTTAAACTCGTCGACGATGATATTTGCAATTTTTACCATAATGCCGTCGGGATTGCAAAGACCTTTTAAGTGACGGTAAACTCTTCTTATAAGTCTACGAAGAACGTAGCCTTGGTCAACGTTTGAAGGCGAAACGCCCTTGTCGTCACCTAAAATAAAGGTAATCGCTCTTAAATGATCGGCCAAAATTCTAAAAATTCTATTGTTTTCTTCGTTAATTTCAACGCCAGTCGCTTCGACTAAGCCTTTCATAATGGGCGCAAAAATCTCGGTGTCGTAAACGGTTTTTTCGCCGTTTAAAATGCAAAGAACGCGTTCTAAGCCCAAACCCGTGTCTACGTTATGGATATCCATTTTAACGTACTTGCCGTCCTTTTGCTTATTGTATTCCATAAACACGTTGTTCCAAATTTCAACGTATTTTCCGCAATTACAAGTGGGATTGCAATTAGGTCCGCAAGGCTCTTTGCCCATATCGTAGAAAATTTCGGTGTCAGGACCGCAAGGGCCAGTTTCACCAGCGGGTCCCCACCAGTTTTCTTTTCTAGAACAAAAATGTATTCTCTCATCGGGATATCCAAGTGATTTCCACGCTTCGTAGGCTTCGTTGTCTCTAGGAATTTCATCGTCGCCACCGAAAACGGTAACTGAGATTTTATCTTGGGGAATATTTAAAACCTTAGTTAAAAACTCGTGGCTAAAACCGATGGACTCTTTTTTGAAATAATCGTTTAACGACCAGTTACCCATCATTTCAAAGAAGGTTAAGTGGCTAGCGTCACCAACTTCGTCGATATCGCCAGTTCTTAAACATTTTTGATGGTCGGTAAGTCTTTTTCCAGCGGGGTGCTTTTCACCTAAGAGATACGGCACGAGAGGGTGCATACCTGCAGTCGTGAAAAGTACGCTTGGATCGTTTTCGGGAATAAGCGACGCCGAAGATATTTCAGTATGTCCCTTAGACACGAAAAAGTCGATATATTTTCTTCTTAATTCATTTGCTTTCATAATTACTCCTTATCTTATAAGGTTTTTGTTTGATAGTTTAATTGATAGATTAGAACAAACCTTCGATTTTACCATTATCATCAACGTTGATTTTCGTTGCCGACGGAACTTTGGGAAGACCGGGCATGGTCATAATGTTACCAGTAAGCGCTACTAAGAACCCTGCACCTGCGGAAATTTTAACTTTTCTAACCGTAACGGTAAAGTCTTCGGGGGCGCAAATCTTCTTGGCGTCGTCAGAGAAACTGTACTGCGTTTTAGCAACGCAAACTGGAAGTTTATCGTAGCCGTTTTTAGTTAGGGCTTCGATTTCTTCTTCCGCTTCTTTGGTAAACTGAACGGCTTTACCGCGATAAATTTTAGTAACTATCGCTTGAAGTTTTTCCTTAATTGATAAATCGAGCGAGTACGAATACGTAAAGTCGTTTTCCTTATCGCAAAGGTCTATAACTTGCTTAGCAAGTTCTATTGCACCATTGCCACCATCAGCCCAAACGGTTGATAAAACCGCCTTAACGCCCAACTTTTCACACTCGTCGATAACAAGTTTTATTTCCGCGTCGGTATCGGTTGGGAAACGGTTGATGGCTACGACGCAAGGAAGTTTATACACGTCAACGATATTTGATACGTGGCGCATAAGGTTGGGAAGACCGTTTTTAAGCGCGTTCAAGTTTTCCGCACCAAGTTCGGTTTTTAACACGCCACCGTGCATTTTAAGCGCTCTAACGGTAGCAACCATAACTACAGCAGACGGCTTTAAATTAGCCGCTCTACACTTAATATCTAAGAACTTTTCCGCACCTAAATCAGCGCCGAAACCAGCCTCTGTAATACAGTAATCGGCAAGTTTTAAAGCAGTATCGGTTGCGATAACCGAGTTACAGCCGTGAGCAATATTTGCAAACGGACCGCCGTGAACGAAGGCTGGATTTCCCTCTAAGGTTTGAACTAAGTTCGGCTTAATCGCATCTTTAAGTAACGCGGTCATAGCGCCAACTGCACCGAGTTCGCCAGCAGTTACGGGCTTGCCGTCAAAGTTATAGCCGATAACGATTTTTGATAATCTTTCCTTTAAATCGCTAATAGACGTCGCTAAGCAGAACACCGCCATAATTTCAGACGCTACGGTTATATCGAAACCGTCGCCACGCGGAACGCCGTTAACTTTTTTGCCAAGACCGTTTATGATAACTCTTAACTGACGGTCGTTCATATCGACTGCGCGTTTCCAAGTGATAGCGCGAGTGTTGATTTTAAGTTCGTTGCCTTGATAGATGTGGTTGTCTATCATCGCAGCGAGAAGATTGTTCGCCGCGCCGATTGCGTGAAGGTCGCCCGTAAAGTGAAGGTTGATATCTTCCATAGGAACTACTTGAGCGTAGCCACCGCCTGCCGCACCGCCTTTAATTCCAAATACTGGTCCTAAGGACGGCTCGCGCATAGCAACGATTGAGTTTTTGCCAAGTTTGTTAAGCGCGTCGGAAAGACCTATCGTAGTCGTAGTCTTTCCTTCGCCTGCTGGTGTTGGCGTAATTGCGGTAACTAAAACGAGTTTACCTTTACGCTCAGCACCTTTAAGTTTATTAACGTCTACCTTCGCTTTATATTTACCATATAACTCAATGTCGTCATCAGTTAAATTCAACTTTCTAGCGATTTCAGCTATCGGTTGCATTTTACACGCTTGCGCTATCTCTATATCGCTTAAGTATGCCATGATTTTCTCCTATTTAAAGTACTTAACGGCGGATTCAAAGAGTTTCATATCGTATTCGCCGTAAACGTTTTTGTATAAGCCGTAGCCCTTTCTTTCGCTGTGACCCATCTTACCAAACACTCTGCCGTCAGGGGATAAAATACCTTCGATAGCGCTGTTCGAGCCGTTGGGGTTGAACGCAATATCCATAGTAGCGTTACCGTCAAAGTCAACGTACTGAGTCATAATTTGACCGTTGTTTGCAAGGCTCGTGATAAGTTCGGGGCTTGCGATAAATTTACCTTCGCCGTGCGAGATGGGAACGTTATAAACGTCACCAACGCGAACGCCTGAAAGCCACGGTGAGTTGGTGGACGCTACTCTTACCCTAACGATTCTCGACTGGTGGCGACCGATGTCGTTATAAGTCAAGGTGGGGCAATTTTCGTCCGTATCGATAATCTTGCCGTAGGGAACTAAGCCGAGTTTAATAAGGGCTTGGAAACCGTTACAAATACCGCCCATAAGTCCGTCGCGCTTTTCTAAAAGATTAGTTACTTGTTCTTTTACAGCGCCGTTTCTAAAGAACGCGGTTATAAACTTACCAGAACCGTCCGGCTCGTCACCGCCTGAGAAACCACCCGGAACGAAGATGATTTGGCTTTCTTTAGCCTTTAACGAGAACTCTTCAACCGATTTTGCAACGTCACTAGCGGTTAAGTTCTTGATAACGAAGATATCCGCTTTCGCGCCGGCGTCTTCAAACGCCTTTGCCGTATCAAACTCGCAGTTCGTGCCTGGGAATACCGGAATTAAAACTTTGGGGCTTGCAGTTTTGAAGTTGCAAGTGATAGTGGAAACCTTATCGCTAGAGAAGGTCTTTGCCTCACCAGTAGTTTTAATATTGCAAGCAAACACGGGTTCGAGTTTGTCTTCGTACGATTTTAAAAGTTCGTTTAAGCAAAGTTTATTATCCCCTAACGAAATAACTTCTTCGCTCGTAGTGTAACCTAAAAGTTCGCCAACGTTTTCATCACCGTTAAGTTCTATAACGAAACTGCCGTAAGCGTAACTGAATATATCTTCAACGCTAACTTTACTATCGTAATTAAAGCCTATTTTGTTACCGATTGCCATTTTTAAAATTGCTTCGGCAACGCCACCGAACGTGGGCGTATATACGGAAACGGCCTTTTTATCTCTTAAAAGTTTAGTAACTATTTCAAAGTTTTTAAGAAGTGATTTAGTTACTGGAAGACCACTTGCTTGGTATTCAGGCTTTAAGATAACCACCTTACTGCCCGCTTTTTTAAATTCGGGAGAAACTACTTCGTCAACTTGACCCGTAGTAACGGCAAAGGAAACGAGAGTGGGCGGAACGTCGATATCTTCAAAAGTACCGCTCATAGAGTCCTTACCGCCGATAGCGGCAACGCCGAGTTCTACTTGCGCTTTGTACGCACCGAGAAGCGCGCTCGTAGGTTGTCCCCAACGAACGGGGTCTTTTTTAAGTTTTTGGAAATATTCTTGGAACGTTAAGTAAACGTCCTTGTATTCAGCACCAGTTGCAACGAGTTTACATACGCTTTCAACTACCGCAAGGTACGCGCCGTGATAAGGGCTCTTTTCAGCGAGAGTTGGGTTACCGCCCCAAGCCATGTACGAAACAGTATCGGTATGACCTTTTTCAACTGAAACGAGATTTACCATTGCTTGCGGTGGGGTTTGTTGATACTTACCGCCGAACGGCATAAGTACCGTGCCCGCGCCGATAGTCGAGTCAAAGCGTTCGGAAAGACCACGCTTTGAGCATACGTTTAAGTCAACCGCTAAGTCTTTATACCCCTTAACGAAATCTTTAACCGCTTGCTTTTTATAATCTTTTGAAGACTGTGCTTTTACGGTAACGTGCTTTTCAGCGCCGTTGCTGTTTAAAAATTCTCTTGAAATATCAACGATAGTCTTGCCGTTCCAACTCATAACGAGCCTTGCCTCTTTCGTAACGGTTGCAACGACCGTTGCTTCTAAGTTCTCCTTTTCGGCAAGGGCGATAAACTTTGAAACGTCCTTTTCTTCAACGACCACTGCCATTCTCTCTTGAGATTCGCTTATTGCAAGTTCAGTGCCGTCTAAGCCGTCGTACTTTTTCTTAACGGCGTTAAGGTCGATAGACAAGCCGTCCGCAAGTTCACCGATAGCAACGGAAACACCGCCCGCGCCAAAGTCGTTACAACGCTTAATCATAAGCATTGCGTCTTTATTTCTAAATAATCTTTGAAGTTTTCTCTCTTCCGGTGCGTTACCCTTTTGAACTTCCGCACCGCAAGCGGTGAGAGATTCTAAGGTGTGAGATTTAGAAGAGCCAGTTGCACCACCGCAACCGTCTCTACCAGTTCTTCCACCGATTAAGATAACTTTATCGGTAGGAGCGGGAACTTCACGGCGAACGTTTTCCGCTGGGGTTGCAGCAACTACCGCACCGATTTCCATACGCTTAGCGGCGTAACCTTCGTGATAAATTTCATCGACTTGACCGGTTGCTAAGCCGATTTGGTTACCGTAAGACGAGTAGCCCGCAGCAGCGGTAGTAACGATTTTTCTTTGCGGAAGTTTACCCTTTAACGTTTCCTTTACAGGCTTTAAGGGGTTTGCCGCGCCAGTTACGCGCATTGCTGCGTAAACGTAACTTCTACCTGAAAGCGGGTCTCTAATAGCACCGCCGATACAAGTTGCAGCACCACCAAACGGCTCGATTTCCGTGGGGTGATTGTGTGTTTCGTTCTTAAATAAAAGTAACCAGTCTTGTTCTTCGCCGTTAACGTTTACTTTAATTTTAACAGTACAAGCGTTGATTTCTTCACTCTCGTCAAGTCCGGTTAAAATACCCCTTTTCTTTAAGAGTTTTGCAGCGAGCGTACCGATGTCCATAAGGTTTATAGGCTTGGTGCGATTTAGTTCCTTTCTCGCGTCTAAATACTCTTCGTACGTCTTTTGAATTTCTTCGTCTTCAAAAGTAATGCCGTCGATAGTAGTTAAGAAAGTGGTGTGACGGCAGTGATCTGACCAGTACGTATCTATCATTCTAATTTCGGTTAAAGTGGGGTTTCTCTTTTCCGAAATGAAGTATTGTTGACAGAAAGCAATATCGTCCCCGTCCATAGCGAGAGCGTATTTTGAAACGAATTCTTCTAAGCCCTTTCTATCAAGGTCGATAAATCCGTTTAAAACTTCAACTTCGCTAGGAATGGGTTGTTCAATTTTTAAAGTATCGAAAGTTTTAAGTTCCGCTTCGCGACTTTCAACGGGGTTTATTACGAACTTTTTAATCGCTAAAAGTTCGCTTTCAGAAACGTTACCGTAAACGGCGTAAACTTTTGCCGAACGAACGGTTGGGCGTTCCTTTTGGGAAATAAGTTGAATACATTGACTTGCCGAGTCCGCCCTTTGATCAAACTGACCGGGAAGATATTCAACGGCAAAAACCTTTGCACCGTCTAAATTGATTTCCGCGCTAGCGATATCCATTTGCGGTTCTGAAAATACCGTTTTAACGGCGTAATCAAAGAGAGATTTTTCGATATCTTCAACGTCGTAACGATTTATTACCCTAATATCTTCAACGTTTTTAATTTCAAGTAAATCTCTAACTTCTCCTAAAAGAGAATTTGCTTCGTGTTGAAAGCCTTTCTTTTTTTCTACGTAAACTCTATAAACCATATTGCTCCTCAGTATTATTTGTTAAGTGCTAAAAGCGCTTTCTTTCCTATATCTTTTCTAAAATAAGCGTTTTCAAAAGTGATTTTATCTACTACTTTGTATGCGTTTTCAATAGCCTTTTCAAGAGTGTCAGCCGTTGCAACCGCGCCGAGAACTCTTCCGCCCGAAGTCTTTAAAACGTCACCGTCGAGTTTTGCGCCTGCAACGTAAACGTCTTCATTTCCTTCTAAGTTTCCTATTTTAATCTCATACCCGCTTTGGTATTTTTGCGGATAACCGTCGCTTGCCATGACTACGCAAGTTGCAGCACCGTTACTAAACTTAACCATGTCGCTAGTTAAAGTTCCGTTCGTCGTTGCCATCATAATTTCTAAAAGGTCGCTTTCAAGGAGCGGTAATACTACCTGCGTTTCAGGATCACCGAAACGGCAGTTATACTCTATAACCTTAGGTCCTTTTGGGGTAAGCATAAGCCCGAAATATAAACAACCTTTGAAAGTTCTACCTTCTTTATTCATAGCGTTGATAGTGGGAAGGAAAATCTTTTCCATGCACTCTTTTTGAACGCTTTCCGTGTAATAAGGGTTGGGTGCAATAGTTCCCATACCACCGGTATTCAAGCCTTCGTCGTTATCTTTGGCACGCTTATGGTCCATTGAAGATACCATAGGGATAACCACGTTTCCGTCCGTAAAAGATAAAACGGAAACCTCAGGTCCTGTTAAAAACTCTTCGATTAAGATGTTATTTCCGCTTGCGCCGAAAACCTTATCGAGCATAATATCTTTAACGGCAGACTCTGCTTCGCTATAATTTTGAGCGATGATAACGCCTTTTCCAAGCGCTAAACCGTCAGCCTTAATAACTGCGGGATAAGACGAAGTTTTTAAATACTCAATAGCCTTGTCCGCATCGTTAAAGGTAACGCTATCGCCGGTTGGGATGCCGTACTTTTTCATAAGGTTTTTAGAGAAAACTTTACTACCTTCGATAATAGCGGCGTTAGCCTTAGGACCAAAACAAGGAACACCGATTTCTTCCAAGCGGTCAACTAAGCCGAGAACCAACGGATCGTCGGGTGCAACCACGCAATAATCAATTTGCTTTTCTTTAGCAAACTCAACGATTTTATCAAGTTCAGTTGCTTTAATGGGATAACACTCAGCGTCCATAGCGATACCGCCGTTACCTGGGGTTGCGTAAATTTTTTCAACTTTACTACTCTTTTTTAAACTTTTGATAATGGCGTGTTCTCTACCACCGCCACCTACTACTAAAATTTTCATAATTACTCCAAAGTGGATTGTTTTTTAATTAAATCCTTGCGGATTAAATCCGACTGAAGTCGGATAAAGTCGCTATCGCGATGAAGTCTTGCTATCGCAAGATTATGTGTTTTTTATATTTAAGCCTATTATAACTATACTAAGACGTTAGAAACAAGCAAGACAAGACTCGGCAAAACTTTGTAAACCATAATAACGTTTTGCGGTGCTAGAAACAAGTTAGGCAAGGCTCGCCCAGACGGACGGATACAATAGACCTTTTTGGTCATTGTAGTCGTACGGCGACGGCAGAAACGATGCATAACGAAGTTTATAGCGACGCAAATAACGGCTTAGTGGTGGAAAAGGCGCATTCCCGTGAACACCATCGCCATACCGTAACTATCCGCTGCGGAAATTACGATATCGTCACGAAGTGAACCACCGGGCTCGGCAACGTAAGACACACCGCTCTTTGCCGCTCTATCGATATTGTCGCTAAATGGGAAGAACGCGTCGCTACCTAAGGAAACGCCTGTAATTTTTGAGAGGTAGGCTTTCTTTTCTTCTTTGGTAAAGGGTTCGGGGCGAACTGCAAAGTATTTTTGCCATACGTCATCGCCGAGAACTAAATCGCTTTCGTCGTCTGAAAGATAAAGGTCGATAATATTGTTTTTATCAGGTCTACCGATACCGTCGGCAAACTGAAGGTTTAACACCTTTTCGCTTTGGCGAAGATGCCAAAGGTCTGCCTTTTGCGCTGCTAAGCGAGTGCAATGGATACGCGACTGTTGACCTGCGCCAACGCCGATTGCTTGACCGTCGTATGCAAAACAAACGGAGTTAGACTGGGTATATTTTAAAGTGATAAGAGAAATTATAAGGTCGATTTTCTTATCTTCGGGAATATCTTTTTTAGCGGTTACTACGTTTTTAAGTAAGTCCGCATCGATTTTAAAGTTATTTCTACCCTGCTCGAAAGTAATGCCGTAAACTTGCTTTCTTTCAATTTCTTCAGGGATATAGTCGGGGTCGATTTTAACGATATTGTAACCGCCCTTTTTCTTAGCCATTAAAATTTCAAGCGCTTCTTTTGAGTACGACGGTGCAATAACGCCATCACTCACTTCTCTAGAAATGATTTTTGCGGTAGTTTCATCGCATTCGTCGGATAACGCTATCCAGTCGCCAAACGAACTCATTCTGTCAGTTCCCCTAGCGCGAGCGTACGCGCAAGCGAGCGGAGAATCGTCAAGCCCTTCGATATCGTCAACGAAACACGCCTTTTTAAGTGCGGGGGAAAGTTTTTTGCCAACCGCCGCAGAAGTTGGGGAAACGTGCTTGAAACTAGACGCGCACGCCATACCCGTTGCAATTTTAAGTTCTTTAACGAGTTGCCAAGAATTGAACGCGTCTAAGAAATTGATGTATCCCGGTTTTCCGTTTAAAACTTCAATGGGAAGGTCTTTGCCGTTTTCCATAAATATTCTGGACGGCTTTTGGTTGGGGTTGCAACCGTATTTTAAAAGTAATTCGTTCATATTACACCTCGTGTACGTTATAAGTTACGCTTTCAACTTCACCGCTAGCAAGGTCGATATATCTTACGTGCATTGCAATTTTATTGTTAGCGTCTAAATTAGTCCAAATCTCACTTGCGAACTCATCGATATCGTTGGGGATTTTTACCCTTTCAGGCTCGCCAAAAAATGTTGGAAGTGGGTTACCGTCGGTAACGTAAGTGTGGATAAAATGACCTAAACCGTTTATCGGCTCGTAGTCGAAGAAATAACGGTTACAAGCACTACCCTTTTCGTCAGCACTCTTTAAAATGGACATTTCGTAAGTGAAATTATCATCCATATGTAAAATACCGCTAATTCTAGGCGTGAAGTTAGGCGCATCGGGCTCGAACGCTCTAGTTTTTAAAGCGCACCTAAAACCCTTGCCTTTTTTCAAGAATTCTTCAACGGTATCCGTTTGGTCGCCGTTTGTTACGATAACGTCTTTTCCTACTACTTTTATAGGGGAATAGATAATGAGCGACGGATCTTCAACCTTTGACGGATCGTAAGGATAAATAGTGATTTCTTCACCGTTTTCAACGAAAACTCTATTGCGACTGTTTTCGCTTCTACCCATAATAAAGTAAGCAAAAACCGCTTTCTTTCCGTCTTCACTCTTTCCTATAATAATACCCCTGCCAACGTAAGGGTTACCTGCAATTCTCTCTTTAACCGATAAAGTTTCGTAAGTCATAATATCTCCTAGTTTTTTTCGCGAAGGTCTTTCGCTACTTTTTCAAGCGACGCGGGAAGTAACAACCACTCCGCTTCGCGCATTACTCTTTTTTGTAAAATTTCAGGCGTGTCACCGTCTTCAATAGCGACTGCCTTTTGCATTATAATCTTTCCACCGTCTGGAACTTCGTTTACGAAATGAACTGTTGCGCCAGTTACCTTAACGCCGTAACGGAGCGCTTCTTCGTGAACTTTAAGTCCGTAATAACCTTTACCGCAAAAAGACGGAATAAGCGACGGATGAACGTTAATGATTTTGTTTTCGTACTTTTTAGTAAAATCTGCAGACAAAATGGATAAGTATCCTGCTAAAACTATAAGTTCTATACCGTTTTCCTTTAAGATTTCAACCGTTTTTGCCTCGCGTTCTTCAAGCGTTTTGTAAACGCTTTTATCAACGCACACCGATTTTACGCCAAAGTTTTTAGCGCGTTCAAGCGCGTAGGCGTTTGGGTTGTTTGATAAAACGAGTGAAATTTCCGCATCGGGAATTTCGCCACGGCGTTCACTTTCAAGTATTGCTTGAAGGTTAGTTCCGCCACCCGAAACGAAAACGGCAACTTTAATTTTATCTTTTAGCATAAGATAACCCCGTCGTCACCCTTTACGATTTCACCTAAAACGTAAGCGTCTTGTCCGTTAGCCTTTAAGATTTCAAGAGCCTTTTGAACGTCAGCCTTAGCAACGACTACGCTCATACCAACGCCCATATTAAAGGTGTTAAACATATCGCGCTCGTCGATACCACCAACCTTTTGTAAAAGTTTGAAAATAGGAAGAACTCTAACGTCGTCCTTTTTAATCTTTACGGATAAACCACTCTTTATTGAACGTGGCATATTTTCATAGAAACCACCGCCGGTAATATGCGAAACGCCTTTAACCTTTATTTCATCAAAGAGTGCAAGCATAGGCTTAACGTAGATTTTAGTGGGGGTAAGCAAAGTTTCGCCAAGCGATTTTCCACCAAGTTCTTCAACAGGTGCTTTTAAATCGCAATTTTCAACGTCGAACACCTTTCTAACGAGTGAGAAACCGTTAGAGTGAACGCCCGACGACGGAAGTGCAATCATAACGTCGCCTTCTTCCATAGAGTTTTTGTCGATAACTTTATCTCTATCAACGATACCTACGGAGAAACCTGCTAAGTCGTACTCGTCGATAGGATAAAATCCCGGCATTTCAGCCGTTTCACCACCGATGAGTTCACTGCCCGACTGAACGCAACCTTCAGCAACGCCTTCAACGATAGACGCAATTTTTTCAGGAACGTTTTTACCGCACGCAATATAGTCAAGGAAGAACAAGGGTTTTGCACCGCAACAGATAACGTCGTTAACACACATTGCAACGCAGTCTATACCAACGGTGTTGTGTTTATCCATTAAGAACGCGAGTTTAAGTTTAGTGCCAACGCCGTCCGTTCCCGAAACGAGCACGGGGTTTTTATAACCGTCAAGGTCGAGAGCGAACAAACCGCCGAAACCGCCGATATCGGAATTAGCGCTGTTCACAACCGTTCTTGCGATGTGTTTTTTCATAAGTTCAACTGCTTTATAGCCGGCGGTAATATCAACGCCCGCTTTTGCGTAACTATCAGATTTTGATTTATTGTGCATAATATCTCCTAAATTTTTCGTTTAGTTTAATTTAATTTTATTTTGTTTTGTTTGCTTATCACAACCTAAATAAGACGTTAGAAACAAGTTAGGCAAGGCTCGACGGCAAGTTATCGGGCAAGACTAACCTTGCTCGGTTGTCTTGGTCGTAACTTGACGGCAGAAACGACGCATAACGCAGTTTATAACGTTTTATTTACCTGACCAACAATAAGTGCAAAGCTTACACCTATCTATGCCTATCGACTTGCAAAGACCTTCTAACGACTGGAAGTCAACGGTTTTACAATGGAATTTTTCAGCAAGTTTCTTCCTTAAATTTTTACCGCGCTCGGTTTTACCGTCGGCATACTCGGGAATAAACTTTAAGCCTTCTTCACCTTCAAGTTCAACGATGATGCTTCTTGCAATAAGTTCCATCTCGCTCGTAGAACGAGTAAAGTTCAAATACTTGCAACTATAAAAGATAGGCGGACAAGCCGAACGAATATGAACTTCTTTTGCTCCGTTTTCATAAAGGAAATCAACCGTTCCTTTAAGTTGAGTTCCTCGAACGATAGAATCGTCAACGAACAAAAGGTTCTTGCCGTCTATAAATTGTTCAACTGGTAAAAGTTTCGCCTTTGCAACTTTATTTCTTTCCGACTGCTTAGACGGAGTGAAACTTCTCGACCAAGTAGGCGTGTATTTAACGAAAGGACGTGCGAACGGAATTTTACTTTCCCTTGCATAGCCTATCGCGTGTGGCGTGCCCGAGTCGGGAACACCGGCAACATAGTCAATATGATAGTTTTTAATCTCTTCAAGTTCGTCTTCCGCCATAATCTCGCCGTTTCTGTAACGAGAATATTCTACGTTAACGCCTTCGTAACACGACGCGGGATATCCGTAATACGTCCAAAGGAAAGAACAAATCTTCATTTCTTTGAGCGCAGGCTTTAACACCTTAACTCCGTCAATAGAAAGTTCAACCACTTCGCCAGGCCCTAATTCACGCTCGATTTTATAGCCGAGTTTATACGCCGCGAAAGACTCGAAAGTAACGCAGTATCCGTCTTCCCCTTTGCCGAGAACGACGGGAATTCTACCGAATTTATCCCTTGCGGCAATGATGTTGCCGTCATCTTTTAAAATCAAGATGGACGCAGTTCCATCAATAACGTCTTGGGCAAACCTTATACCGTCGCCGAAATTATCCTTGTGATTTATGAGCGCAGTAACGAGTTCAGTTAAATTTACCTTACCACCCGAAAGCGTGTCGAAATGACCGCCGTATTCGTCAAGGTATTCTTTAATAAGTTCTTCTGCGTTATTGATTTTACCTATAATGCAGATAGCGTATTTACCAAGTTTTGAACGGATAAGAAGGGGTTGCGGATCGGAATCGCTTATGCAACCGATAGCCGAACACCCCGTCATCTCTTCAAAAATATCCGCAAACTTAGTTCTAAAAGGGGAATTTTCTATATTGTGAATCTCCCTTTGAAGTCCGTCTTCTCTATTGAACGCGGCAATACCGCCACGCTTAACACCTAAGTGCGAGTGATAGTCAGTTCCGTAAAACACTTGCGATATTACGTCCGACTTACCAACCGCTCCGAAGAATCCACCCATTTTTTACTCCTTGTTTTGAAACTAAGTTAATTAAGCGAAGAAAAGTTTAGATAAGGTCATAGGATCTATGTACTTACCGTCTTTGTAAACTCTCATATTGCCAGACGCAATTTCGTCAATAAGCATAACGCTTCCGTCTTTATCGTAACCGAACTCAAACTTGATATCGTAAAGGATAAGACCCTTTTCTTTAAGATCGTCAGCAACGATTTGAGTTATTTTTTGAGTCATAACCTTAACGTCTTCATACTGAGCGTCAGTCATAACGCCGAGAGCAATAAGACCGTCTTTAGTAACTAACGGATCGCCCTTTGCGTCGTTTTTGAAAGTTGTTTCAACGTATGCGGGAAGGTCTGCACCTTCTTCAATATAATCACCGTAACGACGAATAAAACTACCAACTGCTTTGTGACGGCAAATTACTTCTAAACCTTTACCGAACGGCTTTGCAGGTAAAACTTCCATAGTAGTGTCTTGAAGATTTGCAGAAACGTAGTGAGTTTTAATGCCTGCTTGATTTACTTTTTCAAAGAAGTAAATAGACATTCTAAGGTTAACGTCACCAACGCCGTCGATAGTAAGACCTACAGAGTTTTCACCCGGATCAAACACGCCGTCTTTACCAGTACAGTCGTCTTTGAACTTTAATAAGTAGTTGCCGTTGTCAAGTGCGTATACGTTTTTGGTTTTGCCAGTGTAAACAAGTTTGTTTTCCATAAATATTTCTCCTTTTATTTTGAAAATAAAGTTTTTAATCGTTAAATTGCGAAAATACTTTCGCGTCTTTTTCAAGAGCCTTTACCCTATCGCTAACCTTTTTGTCTTCAAGTTTTTTAGCCAAAGTTTCATCGCTTAAAGCAAGCATTTGAACTGCTAAAAGCGCAGCGTTGCCAGCGCCGTTTATTGCAACGGTTGCAACGGGAACGCCAGTCGGCATTTGAACGGTTGATAAAAGCGCATCCATTCCGTCAAGCGCGGAAGACTTGCAAGGAATACCTATAACCGGAAGCGTGGTTCTTGCGGCAAGTGCACCAGCAAGGTGAGCCGCCATACCAGCAGCCGCAATTATAACGCCAAAGCCGTTTTCCTTTGCTCCGCTTGCAAACGCGCCCGCTTCTTCAGGCGTTCTATGTGCGGAATAAACGTGAACTTCAAACGGAACGCCGAATTCTTTTAAAACGTTAACTCCCTTTTCAACGATAGGTAAATCGCTATCACTACCCATAATAATTGCAACTTTTTTCATAAATTTCTCCTTAAACTTTATATCAAAACCCCGTTAAAAAATAAAAAGACGTACTTACCCCTTAAAAGGGAAAAGAAGTACGCCCAGACGGTCGGCTTAGTCAAAGACTATTTTGCGTTCCTGCTCCACTATGGTAAACCATAATTATCCGTCAGTAACAGAAACTCCGAAAAAATATAAATAATTATTTGTAATAATTATAGCATACGTTCCCCCTTTTTACAAGCGTTTTAACGTAATAATTAAAATTTTTATCATCAAAAATTTATCCTTGTTTTTTATAAAAACACTATTGACAACCATTTTAAAGGGGTTTATAATAGTTGTACAAAATAGTTGTGATAAAACACAACAAAAAAAGGAGATAATTATGGCTATCTTAAAAGACAAATTGTGGCTTTGGGCTCACCCAGAAGGAAAGTACTACAACGAGTACGGCAACACGGAACTTTCTCGTATGACACCGCTTGAAGGCGCGATGTATCTCGACTGTACGGGTTTATTTATGGTTCCTGCGGGAACGAAAGTTAACCGCCGTCAATATAATCACTCTTTCAAACCTATGGACAGAGTTGGTTGGGATTTACTTAGAAATAACGACGGTGAATCGTTAAAAGGCGCGGGCGTTAACCCCGAATTTGCCCAAGAACTAGTTGAAGAAGCAAAGGAATTTAAAAACATCACTTGCGGTGTGTTCGACGACTTTATTGCCGGTGGAAGATACAAAAACTTCCCCATCGAAAACATTAGAAAAACCGCTGATATTTTACACAACAACTGCGACCGCTATCTCGATATGTGGATGGTACTCTACATTGACGAGTTCGGCGTAGACGAAGAAAAGGATAAAGAATTCTGGCCTTACATTGAACCGTTCGACGGCATTATGCTTTGGACTATGGGCGAATCTAACCTTTGGAAGTTTGAAGAAAGATTTAAAATCTATAAGGAAAAGACTGCTGGCAAGAAGAGAATTCTCGGTCTTTACCTTTACAACTTTGGCGACAGTAAGAAAGCAGACCCCAAGGAAGTTGCTTGGCAACTTGACAGATACTACGAACTCCTTAGAAATAAGGAAGTTGACGGAATTTGTCTTCACACCAACACTATGGCTGACCTTGACCACGAAGGTTACAAAGTTTGCCTTGAATGGCTTGCAAAACACGCTAACGACGTTTTACCCGACTAATTTAATAAAACGAAAAGCACCCTACTGGGTGCTTTTTTTATTGCCGTTCACGGCAAGTCTATTTCGTATAACTCTTTCGGCGGTAACGGTTTAGTTGAAGTGTTTACAACCTTTTCAACTTCGCTAGTCGCCTTTACGATGGATATATTAGTGCCTGCGCCTGCAACGCAACCGCCCGGGCAACCCATACCTTCTATCAAACAGCCGTTTTTCTTTCCAGCCTTTGCAAGAAGGAGCATTTTCTTGCATTCTTCTAAGCCTTCGGCGTGCTCGATTTTAACTTCAACGCCGGGGTAATACTCTTTAATGCATTTTTCAATGGCGTTTGCAACACCGCCCGCTATCGCGTAGCCACGGCCAGCGCCGGTCGCTTCGTGAATTGACCTCTCGCCACGATACTTTTCAAAGTCGATACCTCTCGCTTCAAAAATACCGAAGAGTTCTTCAAAGGTGATAACGAAGTCAACGTCACTTCTAACGCTCATTCTCGACGCTTCGAGTTTCTTCGCCGCGCACGGTCCTATAAACACGACCCTTGCGTTAGGCGTTTTTTGTTTAATCTTTCTCGCCGTTGCAACCATAGGCGTTAACGCTTGCGAAACTTGGTCAATTAGCGTTGGGAATTGTTTTTTAGCAAGCATTGCCCAACTTGGGCAACAAGACGTGAGTAAGAAAGGAAGTTTTCCAGACACCACTTCGTTTACGTATGCGTTCGCTTCGGTTGAACAAGCAAAGTCCGCACCGCTTGCTACTTCGTGAACTTCTTTAAAGCCAAAGTCCAACAGCGCGCCCTTTATCATAGCAATTGAAACGTCACTACCAAACTGACCTACGATTGCAGGTGCGATTTCCGCAACCACGTAGTCGCCCTTTTTAATCGCTTGAATCATTTGGAATATTTGAGATTTATCCGCAATTGCCGCAAACGGACAACTTACCATACATTGACCGCAACCCAAGCATTTGTCGTTATCAATCTTTGCTCTGCCGAGTTCGTCAGTCGTTATCGCTTTAATTCCACAGGCGGAAGAACAGGGGCGAACTTTATGCGCAATAGCGTCGTACGGGCACGCCTTTTTACACTTTCCGCAATGAATACACTTTTCTTGGTCGATAACGGCTTTGCCGTTTACGAAAGAAATCGCGTCTTTCGGGCAAGCGGCAACGCACGCCTTAGCAACGCAGTTACGGCATTGATTTGAAACTTCGTAAACGTTGTCTTTACACTTATCGCACGCCGACGGTATAACTTGCATAAGGGGTGGCTCGTAATACTTATCGGAAATATTGCTTTGATTTAAACCGTCGGTTATATGAACTGGTTTATCCGCAGGGTTTAAACTCATACCCATCGCAAGCCTTACGCGTTCTGACGCAATCGCTCTTTCACGGTAAATACTCTCGAAAAAGCGGGGAACTTCCGTAGGCGTAATCTTGTACGGAATCGCCTCGATTAAGTCGTTGATTTTTTCGGGCTCGCCCTCGTATGCTACTTTTGCAACTTCGCGAAATACTTCACGCCTTAATTTTTTAACGGAAGTGGGAAGTTCTCTAAGTTGTCCTGCCATAATTTTATCCTTGTAGTTTTACTTTTTGATATATTGTATCAAATATTGCTCGTTTTGTAAAGGTTATAAAAGCGCGGAAAGTAAAAGTTTTCTCATTTTCTCGTCGCCGTAGTATTCGCGCGGATAGGCAGAGTCAATCTGCGCGTCGAACGAAACTTTTCCGTCCTTTAACACAACCACCCTTTGAGCGAGCATTAAAGTCTCTTCAATATCGTGAGTTACGAAAATTACCGTCTTTTTACTATCTTTCCAAAGCGCTATAAAATCGCTAATTAACGAAAGTTTTGACTTGATATCTAAAGACGAGAACGGCTCGTCCATAAGCACGACGCTTGACGGATATAAAACCGCCCTTAAAAAGTTAACTCTCTGCTTTTCGCCACCAGACAGTTTGGTTGGATAAACGTCGATTTTATCAAGCATATTAACCTTTTCAAGCCCAAGTTCTATATCGCTATCCGTTATCCCAACGAGTTTCAAATTTTCCCTAACGGTTATTCCGTCTACAAGCCTTGGCTCTTGAAAGACGTAGGAAACGCTTTGTTTTTCTATAAAACCGTCGTATTCTTTTAGGTTAGCAACGCATTTAAGTAGCGTTGTTTTGCCAACGCCGGAAGAACCTAAAACGCAAGTAATTTGACCGTCTAAAAAATCTATTGAAAGGTTATTGATAATCTTTTTATCGCCGTAACAAGCGGTTAAGTTTTCTATTTTCATCTAACTTTCCCCCTTGCTCTATCGAAGATAAATTTGCCGATAAATTCGATAATTATTCCTATTAAACACACGATAACAGTCAACGCGAAAAGCATTGCTCTTGCGCGTGCTCCGTATAAACTTGCTTCCATCATAAGCCCGCCAACGCTTCCGTAAACGCTCGCTAAAATTTCCGCCGATACGGTAAGTTTTAAACCGAAAGATAGCGCAGAAGAAAAGTCTAGATAAAGCCCTGGGAAAACGCTTGGAATATAAAGGCTAAAAATTTGCTTTTTAACGGGCACTTTATATACTTTACACATCTCGATAAGTTCGTTTGAAACGCTGGAAATCGCCTTGAAAATCGCCGTGTGTAAAAGTGGAAACAACGTTAAAATGCAAACGATAGTCGGCGCAACCGTACGGCTTATCACTAAAATTATGAGTATTACGGCAAGCGTTGGAAGTGATCTTAGCACCGCAATAACGCTAGAAAAAACGCCTGCAAAACCTTTAAATTTATAGGATAACACCGCCGTGATAACGGCGAGAATAAGCGACACTATAAACCCTATCAAAACTCTAAGTAGCGTTGAAAAAAGGGCGGAATAAAAGTAGCCTTCGCTAAGCAATAGCAAGGCTTCTTTAACGCTTAAAAACGGCGACGGAATAACCACGCTGTTTTGAACCGCCAAATATAAAACTAACCACGAAGCGAAAATAAACGCTATTCCGCTAAGTTGATACGCTACTTTTTTTGCCATTAAAATTCTCCGCTAAAGAAAAATTCATCGCTTAAAACGCTCACGGCGTTACCGTTAACGGTTTTAATTTTTTGTAAAAACGTAGTTACTTCTTCTTTGCTATCTTTTGCCGAAACAAAGTTAATATTCGCCCTATTGAGCGATTTTTGAGTTAAATTGTTTTCGTTGAACATAGGCGTTAAGCCCTTTTCTAACGAGTTTTTAACGAGCGAACATATCTCCGCTTTGTTTTCGATTTTTAAAAAACTATCGCTATCTTTTATAGCGTTTACAATTTTATAAACCTTATCTTTTTGGCTGTTTATCACACTCTTTTTAGCAACGATAACCGCTTGCGGAAAACCGTTTTCGCTATATAACGAGTGCAAACTGCCGTTAAAACTAAGTGAAAGTAAGTTACTCTTTGCATCGGCAACCGGCGACGGTGCTAGGTAGAAATCGTACTCAAACGCGCCTATTTCCGTAGGCTTTATATTTACTAGGTTTACCTTATTTTCGTCCTTTTGTTCGCCGTTTTTAAGTTCCTTATACGAAACGCTTAAATCTTGGAGCGACGCTTTCAAGGTAAGGCCCGGAATATTCGCTAATTGCACCACACCTATCGTTTTGCCAACTAATAAATTAACGGTATCTTTTGTAATTTCAACGTTACTCTCGCTTAAAAAGTAAAAGTTTCCGTGAGTTACAACGCCAAGCATTTGATAAACGCTTGCGTTTCCAAGATAGACGGAAGCGGTGTTTATAGGAACGATGGCAACGTCGGCAACTGGGTTTTCTCCGGTTACTTTTGCTTCAATAACGTCAGAGCCAACGATATTATACGAAACGCCGTCCACCGTTTTTATTGCATACGACAGTGCAAGTGCGGGCGCACCGTCGGGCGCGTAAACACTTAAAGATTCCCCGCTGTCTTTACAAGCGGGGAAACATAAAACACAAATTATTAAAGTTAAAAGTGATATAAGTCTTTTCATTTGAGTATGGTAAGCCCTGGTTTAAATTCAACAGCCTGCTTTCCGTCAACGGTTGCGTATAAGGTAACGCTCGTAGGATTATAAACGGATTTTTCGCCGTGCGAAATTCTAATTTTTTTGATAGCGTTTAAATATTCGTAAAGTTCAACGTTGGTTGCGTACCAAATAGAATCGTCATCCTTTAAAATTTCAAGCGTTTCGGTTAAAACGTTCCAGTTATTCCTATTAACGAAATCGTGCGAATGCCCCCAAACGTAGAAAATGGGTAAATTACCTTTTGGAACGAGATTGATAAAATTCTTCGCATCCCCAACGGCGTTATCGTGGTGGCAAGTGCCCGACCAAAGCATAAAATCTTCGGGGTGAGCAAACGTTCTAAGTTGAGCGGCAGTTCTTGCGTAACAAACGTTTAAATTTCTCAAAAGCGAAACGAGTTCCGTGTTATATCTACCGTTTGGATAAGCGTAACCTAAAACTGGTTTTCCAGTCATATCTTCAAGTTCGCTTTTACAGTCTACTATTTGAGATATCATTTGGTCAATAGGAATTCTCTCGTTCCAAGCGTGACTTTTGGCGTGGTTTGCTATCTCGTGATTTTTAGAAATTTCAAAAACGTCACTTCTCGTTAAGAAGTTATCACTTGCTTCAACCCAACCGCTACATAAGTTTAAAGTAACCTTTGCACCGTACTTTTCCAAAATTTCAATAAGCCTTATATCGTTACGACTACCGTCGTCGTAGGAAAACGTAACTGCTTTTTTCTTACCTATAGGGTATAAATCAAACGTAATCATACTTAGATTTTAACATTTTATTTAGATAATTACAATCATTTAGTGAAAATAATCCTTGTATTTTTTCACCCTGATTTTGTATAAAATCACTTGACATTAGACGGCTAAAAGGGGTAAAATTATCCTATGAATCCATTTATTTCTTGCCGTTACACTCTCGGCTCTATCTCAACCATTGAAAACAACTGGAACTGGGCGAACGTAACTATTCCCGACAATAAAATATACGTTATCGAAAAGGGCGAAATTATAGTTGAAGGCGGTGGCGAAAGTTTTATCGCACGCGAAGGCGACTTAGTTTTAATTCCGTCGCTCGTCACTCACTCTGCAAGGCTGACGGATAGTAGATTCGTTAAAAAGAGTTGGATACACTTTGCTATGAAACAAGGCGTTTCCGAATACTTTTTAGGCTACGACCGCCCTATTAAAATTTCTCTATCCGATTTACCGCAAACGCTTGAAATTATAAATAGCGTTATTCGTTACGGCGACCTTTCAGAGCCTTATAGAAGTTTAAAAACTTCGTCGGCTATCTTTGAACTCGTTGCCCTATTTTTTGATAAGTTCCAACCAAAACGCACTATTGAACTTGACAATATCGACAAGGCAATCGAGTTTATAAACGACAATTTTACCGAGCAGTTTTCACTTGATTTCTTAGCCGAAAAATTCAACTGTTCAGGCAACCACTTTATAAAGAAATTTAAGGAAAAAACGGGCTATACGCCGATTAAATACCTATCCATTAAGAAAATCGAAGAGGCAAAGAGACTTCTTGAATCAACTGAATTATCAATTAATGCGGTTATGGAAAAAGTTGGATATGAAGACTCTTCTTACTTTTCAAAACTGTTTAAAAAACTCGTAGGCTACTCACCTAAAAATTATAGAGACAACGTTGACGTGAAGGTGAAATATGAATAACTCATTAAAAATCGAGACTAGAATTTTCGCTTCGCAATGTGACGATAAACAACTTCTTAGAACCGATGCTATTTTAAACTTTTTCCAAGATTTAGCAACCGCTCACGCAATAGAGATGGAAACTGACTACAACACCTTAAAAGCGCGTTCTAACGCCTTTTGGGTTATATCTAAGGTGAAGTTTAAAAAGAGTGGAATTATCCGCCATAACGACCCAGTATTCGTCTCTACTTGGCCGATAAAGCCACAAGGCGTTCGCTTTTTAAGAGATTTCCATATATGTGGACAAAACGGCGAAATTCACGGCGCTAGCGAATGGTGTATCCTTGACTTTAACACTATGGGTTTAAGGCGTTTAGACAGCGTTTGTTACCCGGCTAGTATGCCCCACCTTGAAGACCGCGCCAAAGTATCGCCTTTTTTAAGGCTTAGAGAAGAAACTTGTGACGGCGACTATAATTACACCTATTTTACAGGTTACGCGGACATTGACGTAAACGGCCACGTAAACAACGCGGTTTACTCTAAGATGGCGCTCAACTGCTTTACTCCGGACGAGTTTAGTAAACTTAACTACAACGCCTTTGAAATTCACTTTTTATCGCAATGTTTTTTAGGTGATAAAATTAAGATTTTCAAAAAGCAAGTTGATAGCGGAATTTATATCGAAGGAAAAATCGAAGACAAAGCAGTTTTTAAATGCTTATTTTATAACGAATAAGTCATAGGTATACAATGAAAAAAATCGGTAAACAAGTTTTGTTTTTGCCAACTTCAAGCGAAATTGCGAGAAACGGTGAAGGAAGTATTATTAAATTAAACGACGGAACTTTAATGTTCGCGCTTGATGAATATTATCAAGGCTCTCGCGTTGACCACGCCCCTGCAAGAATAGTTGCATACTATTCAAGTGATGAAGGCGAAACTTGGGGGAATAAAAGAGTTATTTTAGAAATCGGCGAAAACGAAGAAAACCTTAACTCGCCAAACCTTATTATCTTTGATAACGGCGATTTGGGTATGTTTTACGGCGTTTATTCCGTTAATAACGGCACACTTAACTCCACCCCACATTTAATAAGATCTAAAGACAACGGTGAAACTTGGTCAAAGCCCATAAGAATATGCAAGGATAAAACCATTCATTACATAATGAATAATGATAGAGTAACCCGTTTAAAAAGCGGAAGAATTATTATCCCACTTGCTTTTCACGGAAACGACGTTTTAAATATTACGCCCGGTGAAATCCACTTTGCTTATTCCGATGACGACGGGGTTACTTGGGATATGCTTGAAACGAAAATTACTTTCCCTTTTGACGATTATATCAAGTTTCAAGAGCCTGGTGTTTACGAGTTTGAAAACGGAGATTTGTGGATTTACGCGCGAACTGCCCTTCGCTATCAATACCAAACTTTCTCTTTTGACGGTGGTAAAACTTTTGAAACGCCAACACCTAACGAATATTTTAGGTCACCCGTTTCGCCTA
>JAZSOI010000058.1:0-3777 GCA_045536835.1 Christensenellaceae bacterium | reverse complement strand
CGTCGAGCTTCTCGTTAACTTCTACCTTTATTAGGTTGTTCAAGGTAACGGTATATTCAGTGTAATCGCCACCCGTTGGAACGTATCTAATTTCAGTTTTGCACTTTAATGCTCTAATCTTTCCGTTTTCCATAACGATTTCAACCATTGCGTCTTCAAGTATGTAATCGCTACTGAAATAATTGTTGACGTCCACAACGCCTTCAGCATCATTTGAATTAATGATTTCTAGAATCTTTCTTTGCGTTTCAACCGCTGCAGTTTTATTAATATAAACCTTATAAGTCGTTTCTGTTCCCTTCGTAGTTTTTCTTATGCAGTCAACATTGTTTGCATTTATCATTGCCAAGGAAGTTAAATAGTCGAATTGAGTATCAACGCTTATTCCACTAAGTGCGGGCGAAATTGTATTATTGCCCTTTCTCGTAATTCTATAAACGCCAGCGTCGTCTCCAATTACGTTGCCGAGAGTAAACTTATAGTTTTCAGCTCCGTCTTCTTCATGGTGTGCTTTATACATATACGAGTGATTCCAGTGAATTGCTCCGTCGATGGTGTTTTTGTATAATCTTGCTTTGTATCTGTCGGTCGTTGCGGTTATTTTCCAGCTCGGGTCTAATTGGTTTTCCGCTTCAACGTCAAGAGAGTACGCGTCGTCGTTTTTTAAAGACGTAAGCGCGGTATTTATGGCGCTAACTTCACTTGAAATTTTACTATCTTCAATAATTAAACTATCCGCGTTTGGAATTTGAATTTGAGTGGTGGACGGCTTTTGTTCATACGATAAAGTTACCGACACGCTAGCCGATTTAACTGGTACCGTAACGTTAAAAGCCAAGTAGAAATCGTCTAACTTATTAGTCTTGCCGTAGTTGAAATAAAGGTCGATACCGTTTACTGGGTTTGTGAAAGTTGCACCGCCGAGTGAAACTTTGCTTCCGAGTTTTCCAACCAATTTAACAACCTTGTTTACGTTTTGGTTTTGAGATGCAAATTTTAAACTTGCCTTATACTTATAACCGTCGTTTTTTGCGTTTGGATTCTTGGCGATATTTTTAATTTCGTTAACGTCAATTCCGTCGATTAACGCGACTATAGGCCTGTGAACGTACATCGTTTCTTCTTCGTCAACCGTTTGCACGGAAAGTTTTTTAACGGTATTATCTTCGTCCATTTTAACTTTGATTTTTTGATTTCCCTTAGTGTAAACGTAATAAGTCGAATCGATAAGCAATTCGCCACTAGTTACTCGTTTGAATTGCTCGTTTCCAGTCACTTTGTCTTGACGGTAATTTGCAGTATAGGTAGCGTCAACCGAACCGCCTATACCTAAAATGGAAAATTCACCTTCTAAAACGAATTGATAATCGTAACCTTGATAGTTTTGATTTATAACGTTTTGCCTTGCAAGTACGATTTGGTTTGACGTGGGAAGATTTATCTTTAACGTTGCGTTAAGAGTCTTAGTTTTGTAGCCTTCCTTGGAAAGAACTGCCTTTGCGCTATACGTTCCCTCTTCAGTTCCCTTGTTGTTGGTGTACTGAATATTAGTTCCTTCGGGCACGTTGCCTTCAACTAAAAGTTCATGTTCGTAACCGTCGTAATTTACGGTTTGACTTTCAAAAGTCACCCCTGTAAACTCTAACGATTGACTACCGCCCGAACTTCCACCGCCACCACCGCACGCAACCATTGAAACGGTTGCGAGCAACACTATAAAAGTTACTATCGCTTTTCTTAGTTTGTTCATTTTTTGCTCCTTTTTTCATATTTTATGAATTTTTAATTGATAGAAAACCTATAAAATAGGACTTTCTATTAAGTTTTATTTTTGTTTGAAAACAAATTTGTAGGAAAAGTCTTTGGAATTAGAGTTGATTTCCGTCATCGCAACTAACTCTAATCCAAGTTTTTCTTGTTCGTTTAAAAATTTAGCCAACTCTTCGTCTGCCCTAGCGATTTTTACGCTACCAAATAAACCTGCAAATATCGTATAAGTTTTTACTACGTACATTTTATTTCTCCTTATATATTTTTTTTAAACCTTAAAAGGTTTCCTTGAACAACGAGTATGCTTTTATCGGGAAAGATACCATCGACATAATAATCGCAAGAAGCGTTCCACCTATACCAACTGCAAGGCCTATAAAGAAACTTGCAATGGGTGCAATTAAACATTTATAGGCAAGGAAGAACAATAAACCGTCAACGTCCAGCGAGAAAATAACGCCTGGCATCGTTATACTCATTGTCCACGAGCCGATAAAAAAGTCTTCAATAAAAGTGTCGTGCCCCAAGTGCATGCCGAACGCGAAAGACGCGTAAAGCAATACTATTGCCGTTATATAATTTATAAATATTATACTGAGTATGAGTATTGCAACGGATATTGCGCAAGTTACGCCAAAGCCTACTAAGTGCCCTTCGCGTTCTTGCATTTCTACGATTTTATCCTGTTCTTTTTGCTTTCTTTCTCTTTCCTTTTGCGCGTCAATTATCGCTTGCTGTTTCTTCGCTTCCATTTTATTTAGTTCTTCGCGAACTATCGCAGCAGTCTCTTCGCTCGTGAGCGCGGGTTCATTATAAGAAATAGCAACTTCTTCCCCTTGATCACCACCGGCTATTTTAATAAACTCGTCCATAGTAATATTGAAAATCTTACAGATATCTGCAAGCACGTCAATACTAGGTTGGGATAAGCCGTTTTCCCATTTACTTACCGCCTGATACGTAACGCTGAGCGCCTCGCCAAGTTCCGCCTGTGTCATACCGCGCTGTTTCCTAAGCGCAGTAATCGTTTTGCCATAATTCAACATAAAAATCTCCTCAGTGAATTTTTGTACTTTCATTATATCGCAAAACTAAAATTTGTACATCCGTTTTTTCTCAACTCTCCGTTGAATTTACTAAATAAGCAGTTGAATTTCCTTATTTTTATAAAAAACACCGCTAAATTTTATAAAATTTGAGTAAAAAACTAAAACTACTCGACTGTTAGTTGAGCAACCGTAAGTTGAATTTTACACTCTTAGAATAATTCATATTTTATGAACTGTCAAGTATTATTACGTGCGCGTAGTATATAATAAAACTAATGAAAGTGTTCGGTGAAAGAGTAAAAGAGGCCTTGAAAAGCCAAGGCTTAACACAAAAAGACCTTGCTAAAAGCATAAGCGTTCAGCCGTCAACGTTGTGCGAGTGGTTAAACGACCATAACGAACCGCCTATGCAAGCGATAGTAGACATTGCAACTAGTTTAAATTTATCAGCCGATTATTTGCTTGGGCTTAAAGAATACGATTAAAAAAATCCGTGGAAAATTTCCACGGATTTTATTGTTTGTTATTTTTCAACCCAAGTATCAACGTTTATACCGTTAACTTTTTTTACCTTGACGGTTATTGCCGTTCCTAGATAACTTTCAGTTGCTGTCCATTCGCCGTCTTTTAAAACAAGAATAGTCTTATATACATCTATCTTCGTTCCTGCAGGCTTTATAGCATCAATTAAAAGCATAGTGTACAAATGATATTCGGTTGACGTTTTTCTTTGCATTGTAAACAATAAGTTTTCAGTATCTATGTCTTCACTAACTAAAACGAATTTCATATTACCTGGTTGAACGGTTTGTTCACAGTGCATAACGTCACCATCTTCTTTGAGCGCGTTGTGAATTGCAGGCTTGTTTTGACCATTCATAGTGTAATTTAAGCCGTATTCTAAATGCCACAAAACATTATCAAGCAACCTATAGTGGTTTGCACCTTCAAGTTCAAA
>JAZSOI010000035.1:0-11205 GCA_045536835.1 Christensenellaceae bacterium | reverse complement strand
CTATCAATACCAAACTTTCTCTTTTGACGGTGGTAAAACTTTTGAAACGCCAACACCTAACGAATATTTTAGGTCACCCGTTTCGCCTATGAAGGTTAAAAAAGTTGGCAAATATACCGTTGCCGTTTACAATCCCTTACCAAACGATGAAAACGCTCCCGTTTGGGGAAGTGTTGCAAGAACGCCTTACGCTATTGCCGTTAGTCGTGATGACGGAAGGTCTTTAACCTGCAACCCCGCTAATTTTAACGATTTTGAGAAAAACTGCTATTACTTAGAAGACGACCGCTCAAACTACTACTGTTACCCCGCCATTTGCGAAGTGAAAGACGGTTTTTTAGTTGCTTATTATCACAGCAACGGAACTGGAATTAGCCTAAACAGCGCAAAAATTACCAAGGTTTTATTTAGCGAACTTGAAAATTAAAAGCAACAAAAAAGTTCGGTTTATCAAATTATTAAAACAAAAAAGTGTGGAATTTATCCACACTTTTTTATATTTATTAATAAAGTTTGATTATTTTTTTAACGTCGACAAATAGTCACCGATTTCGTACATCGCTTGTTTTAAGGTTTGATGTTCGGGGAGCATTACTACGCGGAAGTGGTCGGGAGTCTTAAAGCCAAAGCCAGTTCCTGCTACGATTAAAATCTTCTTTGCTTCTAATAAACCGCGAGCAAATTCTTTATCGTTGGTTACGTTATATCTTTCGGTATCAATTTTCGGGAAGATATAGAACGCACCTTTGTTTTTAACTACCGACAAACCGTCAATTTCGTTTATCGCGTTAACGCACGCTTCTCTTTGAAGGAAAAGTCTACCAGTTGGGGAAATCATTTCCTTAGTGTATTCCGTGTCTTTAAGCGCGGTGGGAACGATAAGTTGCATAAGCGCGTTCGAGCAAAGTCTAACGGACGCGATAACAACGAGTGCTTTTTGGAGTTCTTCCATCTTTTTGCACTTACCGCTTAAAACTATCCAGCCACATCTTAAACCGCAAAGACAATGCGACTTAGAAAGACCGTTTAACGTTACGATAGGAAGGTCTGGCGCAAGTTTAGCAAACGAGTTGTGAACTAAACCGTCGAAAACAAGTCTATCGTAAATTTCATCAGAGAACACGATAATATCGTTCTTTCTAGCGATATCTGCAATTTGAAGTAAGATTTTATCGGAATATAAAGCACCAGTCGGGTTATTTGGGTTGATAACTACGATAGCCTTAGTGCGCTTAGAAATCTTTCTTTCGATATCTTCGATATCGGGGTTCCATTCGTCTTCTTCGTTACAGTCATAAAATACCGGAACGCCACCAGCGGCAAGCACGGAGTTGGACCATAAAGAGTAACCTGGGTTGGGCATTAAAACTTCATCGCCGGGGTTAACGATAGCGGTCGCAAGCATATTTGCTGCTTCTGAAACGCCGTTAGTAACGAAAACGTCGTTAGTAGAAGTTACGGGAACGCCCTTTGAAACTTCGTAGTCCATAATCGCTTGTAACGTAGTTGCCATACCTCTTAAACCGCAGTAGCCAAGAGATTTTTCAACGTTTTCAATGATGTGAGTCTTAACGGACTCAGGCATTTTAAAGCCAAACGCAGCGGGGTTACCGGTGTTGAGTTTTAAAACTTTTTGACCTTCCGCTTCCATTTCAAGCGCTCTGAAAAATACAGGACCACGAATGTCCGAGTGGATGTTTTCTAATCTTTCTGCCATAAATTCATATTGCATAACGATACCTTCTTTTTAATTTATATTTTACTATTTAATGTTACTCTTAAAATTTAATTTTGTCAATAAAAAAGCATAGGATAACCCTATGCTTAATTTAATAATTGTTTATTCAAACCATTTTAAGACGTTAGAAACAAGTTAGGCAAGGCTCGCCTAGACGGACGGATACAATAGACCTTTTGGTCATTGTAGTCGTACGGCGACGGCAGTAACGATGCATAACGCCGTTTATAGCGGCTTAAACTAATTCAACAATAGCAACTTCCGCTGCGTCACCGCGACGTTGACCTTTAAGATACTTTCTAGTGTAACCGCCACCTTGACCGAGTTCTTCTTTTCTCTCAGCGTATTTGGGAGCGATTTCATTGAATATCTTTTCGATAAGCGGATGGTTGATACCTTTAACTCTTGCTTTGAAATCAGCCTTAGATTCACCCTTTTCTTTTACGAATTGTAAATCGTAAGTAAGGCTCATGATTTTTCTTCTAGCGTTGAGTTTCTTAGGACCGTCTTTAATAACCTTTTTAGTTACTTCTTTACCCTTAGCGTCCTTAGTGGTTACGGTTGCTTCAACCGTATCATCGTAAGTGTTTACTGCTAAAGTAATAATTTTTTCAACGTAAGGTCTTAATGCGCGAACGTGTCCTTCGGTAACTTCAATTCTTCCGTACCATAAAAGGTTAGAAGCCTGATTTCTGAGTACTGCTTTTCTTTGAGTAGTAGTTAAACCCATTCTTCCCGGCATTTTTTTATTCCTCCTGTTCCTTTAATTTAAGACCGTAACTGTTGAGTTTCAAGATTACTTCGTCAAGCGACTTCTTGCCCAAGTTTCTAACTTTAAGCATATCGTCTTCGGTCTTTTGTGTTAAATCTTCAATAGTGTGTATACCCGCACGCTTTAAACAATTGTACGAACGAACGGATAAATCCATTTCTTCAATGCTCATTTCCAAAATCTTCGGAAGCGGATCAGTGGGGGGAGCAACTAAGATGCCCATGCCACTCATAACGTCTGAAAGATTTACGAAAATGCTAATGTGTTCTTGCACGATTTTAGCAGCGAGAGAAACGATTTCTTTACCCGTGAACGCTCCGTTAGTCCAAACTTCTAAAACGAGTCTATCGATATCGAGGTTTTGACCAACTCTTGCGTTTTCAACGTTGTAACTTACCTTTGATACCGGAGTGTAGATAGAGTCGATAGCAATGTAACCGATTTCACCAGTCTTATTGTTTTCAGCACCCTTGTAACCTCTGCCTCTACCAATGGTAACGTCCGCATCAAACACACCGCCTTCGTCTACCGTGCAGATGTATTGATCGGGGTTGAGAACTTCAACTTCAGCATCAAGTTCAATGTCGCCAGCCTTAACTACGCAAGGACCTTCTTTTCTAATGTTCAATACTTTCTTGAAATCAATATCGGTCGTGGTAGTTTTGATAGCGATTGCCTTTAAGTTAAGGATAATCTCAACAACGTCTTCTTTAACGCCTTTAATCGTTGATAATTCGTGTTTAACGTCAAGATTCGGAGCGAACTTAATTCCTTGAATTGCAGCGCCTGGAAGTGCCGACAACAAGGTTCTTCTAAGACAGTTACCAACCGTGATACCAAAACCCTTTTCAAGCGGTTCTACAACGATTTTGCAGTAACTTTTGTCTTCGCTTTCTTCTACCGAAATCTTAGGCATTTCAATTTCCATCATGGAAAACTTACCTCCTAATTTTAGTTTGCACGCCTAATTATTACTTAGAGTATAATTCGACGATCATTTGTTCCTGAATTTGTAAATCAATATCCTCTCTCTTGGGAAGAGCAATTACTTTACCTTCGAGTTTTTCAGCATCAAATTCAAGCCACTTAGGAACGTTATTTGCGTGTTCAGTTTGTTTGAACGCTTCAAAGTACTTGTTGTTTCTCTTGTTTTCTTTAACAGCAACTACGTCACCTGCTCTTAATTGATAAGAAGCGATGTTTACGTTCTTACCGTTAACGGTGAAGTGAGCGTGAGTTACGAGTTGACGAGCGGACGAACGAGAAGGTGCGAAACCAAGACGGAAAACGACGTTGTCAAGTCTTCTTTCAAGAAGAGATAACATGTTTTCACCGGTAACGCCTTTCATTCTATCGGCTTCAACGTAGTAATCTTTAAATTGTTTTTCGAGTACGCCGTAAATTCTCTTTGCCTTTTGTTTTTCAGCAAGTTGAGTGCCGTATTCGGAAACTTTGTGTCTGCCTGCGCCGTGTTGACCAGGTGCTACCGGTCTTTGTTCAAACGGGCAAACGGTTTTATAGCACTTTTCGCCTTTTAAGAAAAGTTTGCATCCTGCTCTTCTGCATAAACGACATTTTGCGTTTGTATATTTAGCCATTTCCTATTTACCTCCCTATTATACTCTGCGACGCTTCGGCGGACGGCAACCGTTGTGGGGAATAGGAGAAACGTCTTTAATAAGAGTTACTTCTACACCGCATACGCCTAATGCTCTAATAGCCGATTCTCTGCCTTGACCGGGGCCTTTTACGTAAACCTCAGCCGACCTTAAACCGTGTTCCATAGCAGCTTTTACCGCTACTTCTGCAGCTTGTTGCGCAGCAAACGGGGTGCTCTTTCTCGAACCTCTATAACCGAGAGCGCCTGCACTCGCTTGAGTGATTGCGTTACCGTTCATATCGGTTACTGTTACGATGGTATTGTTGAAAGAAGATTGGATGTGTACCTGACCTTTATCAACTTTTTTAAGTTCTCTACGCTTTTTAGTAGTAGTTTTAGCCATAATAACTTATCCCTCCTCTTACTTAGATGCAGTCTTTTTCTTAGCGACTGTTCTACGCGGACCTTTTCTGGTACGTGCGTTTCTCTTGGAACTTTGACCTCTAACGGGAAGACCTTTTCTGTGTCTTACACCACGGAAACAGCCAATTTCCATAAGTCTTTTGATATTAAGGTTAACTTCAGTGCGAAGTTCGCCTTCTACAGCATAGTTGTGTTCAATGTATTCTCTAAGCTTAGATACGTCTTCTTCAGTTAAGTCCTTAACTCTTGTGTCAGGATTAATTCCTGTTGCTTTCAAAATTTTAGTTGCGGTCGGTCTACCGATACCGTAAATATAAGTGATACCGATTTCAACGCGCTTTTCTCTTGGTAAATCTACACCGGCAATACGAGCCATTTTTTTAACCCTCCAAATTAGTTAAATTATATTTTTTAATTTTTTAGTGTGTAAGAAGTAATTAACCTTGTTTTTGCTTATGGTTTTTATTCTTTGAACAAATTACCATAACTTTGCCTTCTCTTCTAATGACTCTGCATTTGTCGCACATAGGTTTTACTGATGGTCTTACTTTCATTTTTTATATCCTCCGATTATTTTTTGATTATAAAAATTAGTTTTTACTGCGCCATACGATTCTTCCTTTAGTTAAATCGTAAGGACTCATCTCTATCTTAACGCTATCACCCGGAATAATCTTAATGTAGTTCATTCTAAGTTTTCCAGATATATACGCGGTTATGATAAAGCCGTTTGAGAGTTTAACTTTGAACGTAGCGTTCGGTAAAGCTTCGACGATAACGCCTTCAGCCTCAATAACGTCGTTTTTAGACACTCTTTATTACCTCCATTTTATAATCGCTTGCAAGTTGCCTTGCCATCGCCTATACACCCGCTTCTTCCTTAAGGCTTAAAGTTTACACTGTACCACCAGATTCGGCGTATAGATGAGTTTTTATAGCGTTAATATTTCAACGCCGTTGTCGGTTATTACAACCGTGTTTTCGTAGTGCGCTGACGGCATTTTGTCCCTAGTTATACAGTCCCACCCGTCGATGTCGACTTGGTAAGTGCCCATATTTATCATAGGTTCAATAGCCAGCGTCATATTGCGCCTCAACCTAACTCCCGTTCCCCTTCTTCCGTAGTTTGGAACTTCGGGGTCTTCGTGAACTTTCCTGCCGATGCCGTGCCCTACCATCGCTTTTACGACGGAAAAACCGTTCTCAACGGCGTGCTGTTCAACTTGAGCGCCGATATCGCCAAGCGCGCTACCTATCATTATGCCTTCAATACCTTTAAAGAAACACTCTTCGGTTACCCTTACGAGTTTTTCCTTTTCAGGCGTTACTTCGCCTATACAGAAAGTCCTTGCTCCGTCGCCGTGAAATCCGTTTAAATACGCGCCCACGTCAACCGAAACGATATCCCCTTCTTTTATAATTCTATTTCCAGGTATTCCGTGCACGACCTCTTCGTTAATCGAGATGCACGCGCTCTTTGGAAAACCATATAGTCCTAAAAAAGAAGGTTTCGCCCCGCAAGACACTATATAGTCGTGAATAACTTTATCGAGTTCCCCAGTCGTCATACCGGCTTTAACCGTTTGACCTGCTAGTAAAAGCGTGTCTCTGACGACTTTACAGGGTTCTCTCATAAGTTCAATTTCTCTATCCGTTTTTATCGTTATCATATCAACCGAGTTTTTCTACTATTTCCGCAAACACTTCGTCAATAGTCTTATCCCCGTCAATTACTACGAGTTTATTTTGCTTTTCGTAATAATCGATGAGCGGAGCCGTTTGATTTTTATAAACGGAAAGTCTGCTACCTACGGTTTCTTCGTTGTCGTCCGCCCTTTGATAAAGTTCCGCTCCGCACTTAGCGCAAGTGGTTTTACCATTAAGGAAGTCAACGTGATAAGATTCGCCACAAGGACAAACCCTTCTGCCCGTAATTCGCTTTAAAAGTTTTGTCAAGTCAACGTCGATGTTTACGACCGTTTCAACGTTAGAAAATTTATCGAGTTCTTCCGCTTGGAAAACGTTCCTCGGGAAACCGTCTAATAAATATCCGTTCTTGCAGTCGTCCATCGCTAAACGTTGCTTAACGATTTCTACCGTAACTTCATCGGGAACGAGTTGACCTTTGTCGATATACGACTTGGCAACTACGCCGATAGGAGTTTGCTTTTTAATGTTTTCTCTGAAAATATCGCCCGTTGAGATGTGAGGTATACAGTACTTTTCAGCAAGTCTTGTAGCCTGAGTACCTTTACCCGCACCCGGAGCCCCAAGTAATATTACGTTCATCTTACTTTAAAAATCCCTTGTAGTTTTTCATCATAATTTGCGATTGAAGCGCAGTGTTGAACTCAATTGCAACCGATACTACGATGAGCATACCAGTAGCGGTAAATACGCTGTAACTTTCAGGGCTTATCGCCTTGAACACGATTGACGGAACAAGTGCTATAAGCGCTAAGAATAACGCACCGAAAAGAGTAATTCTACCGCTGATCTTTTTAAGATATTGCGCAGTCGGTTTGCCAGGACGAATACCCATAATAAAACCGCCGTTTTGTTGAATACTCTTAGAAACGTCGTCCGGATTGAACTGAATTGACGTGTAGAAGTAAGCAAAGAAGATGATAAGTAAACTCAAGATTACCATGTAAAGCCAAGAGTTAGTACCCATCCAAGTTGCCCACCATTGACCGAAACTACCGTCAGCCCAACCGAAGAGCGTCATAATAAGTTCAGGGAAACTAAGAATTGAGAACGCGAAGATTAAGGGAAGTACGCCCGTCGAGTTAACCTTGATGGGAATTACGGTCGATTGACCACCGTACATCTTGTTGCCCTTAACTTGTTTTGCGTACTGAACGGGAATTTTTCTTTCAGCAAGTTCTACGGTTACGATACAAGTAAATACTACTACGATTGCAATAATCATAGCGATGAGTTTCCAGAAGTTGTTAAGACCACTTTCCGTTCCCCAAATGTTCGTAATCATAGGAATAAACGCTTGACCTGCAGTAGAGATAATACCCGCGAAAATAAGGAGCGATATTCCGTTTGAAACACCGTAATCGGTAATTCTCTCGCCTATCCACATAGTGATAACTGTACCTGCCGTGAAGAACAAGATAACCACTATATATGCAAGCCACTTTTGACCGAAAAGCATTTCGCTAAGCGGAGTAGCATTGTCAGACGCAACTAAGTTAACGTCGTACGCCATTAAAATACCAAGCGCTTGCACAATTGCAAGTACGATGGTTAAGTATCTGGTGTATTGCGAAATCTTTTTACGTCCTTCTTCGCCTTGCTTGGAAAGTCTTTCTAAAGCGGGAATTGCAACTGCGAGAAGCTGCATGATAATGGACGAGTTAATGTACGGTCCAATACCCATCGCGAACAAAGTTCCCGATTGAAGTGAACCACCCGTCATCATATTCATTATGTTAAGGTATGAAAGATCTTCTACCACGCCCTTAGCTATAAGTTCGGAGCCAACGCCCGGAACGGGAATATAGCAACCAAATCTATAAACTAATAAAAGTAATAAGGTAATATATATCTTAACGCGGATTTCTTTTACCTTAAACGCTTGTTTTAACGTTTCAAACATTTTGTAACCTCCGTCTTTAAGTTAAAGGATAAATTAAACTAATTCGCAAGTACCGCCGGCTTTCTCGATTGCTTCTTTTGCAGATGCAGAGAACTTAGATGCCTTAACGGTGAGCGCTACTTTAAGTTCAGCGTTACCTAAAACTTTAAGACCAATTGCATTTTTAACTTCTTTGATAAGACCAGCGCACCATAAAGTTTCAAAATCTACGACTGCGTTTGCTTCAAAGTTGTTAAGTAAGTCTACGTTAACGATTGCGTAAACTTTTCTAAAATGGTTGTTGAAACCGCGTTTGGGAAGTCTTCTAGTAAGGGGCATTTGACCGCCTTCAAAGCCAGGTCTAACACCGCCACCACTTCTTGCCCATTGACCTTTGTGACCCTTACCGCTAGTTTTACCTAAACCGGAACCGGTACCACGGCCAAGTCTCTTAACCGATTTTCTGCTACCTTCAGCAGGTTGTAAAGTATCAATTCTCATTGTGCCACCTCTTAAACGTTTTCAACTTTTACAAGGTGAGATACAACTTTTAATTGACCTTGTAAAGTCGCGCTGTCAACAAATGTATTTGACTGACCGATCTTTTTAAGACCTAACGCTGCTACAGTACCCTTTTGAGTTGCGGTACAAGAAATGGTGCTTTTTACAAGCGTAACTTTAATTTTGTTTGCTTTAGCCATTGCTCGTTACCTCCTTAACCCAAAATTTCTTCAACGGTTTTACCGCGAAGCGCTGCAACGTCTTCTGCTGATTTAAGACCGTAAAGTCCTTCAAGCGCTGCTTTTACCATGTTGATGGGGTTTGAAGTTCCGTGAGATTTAGTTCTAATGTTCTTAACGCCCGCTGCTTCCATAACCGCACGAACGGGACCGCCTGCAATAACACCGGTACCTTCTTCTGCGGGGAGCATTACGATAGAACCTCTACCGAACTTACCTACCGTTTCGTGTGAAATGGTGCTTCCTACGAGAGCAACTTTTCTCATAGACTTTTTAGCTTGAGCCGATGCTTTATCGATTGCTTCGGGAACTTCGTTTGCTTTACCCATACCGCAACCTACTCTGCCGTTTTCGTCACCTACAACGACGAGCGCTGCAAATCTCATTTTTCTACCACCCTTAACTACTTTAGTTACGCGGTTTACGCAAATGAGTTTTTTGCAAAGGCTATCTTTTTCTTCTTGTCTTCTGGGAGACCTATTTTCTCTTGCCATTATGAAATTTCCTCCTATCAGAATTTAAGTCCGGCTTCTCTTGCGCCGTCTGCTACGCTTTCTACTCTACCGGTGTAAATATAACCGCCTCTGTCGAATACTACGGTTTCAATACCCTTAGCAAGTGCACGCTTAGCAACTTCTTGACCTACAACCTTTGCTGCGTCTTTCTTGGATAAATCTTTTACCATTTCAATCACGCTCTTTTCAACGGTCGAACAAGCAACTAAAGTGTTTCCCGCTACGTCGTCGATAATTTGAGCGTAAATGTGATTAAGACTTCTGTAAACTGAGAGTCTTGGGCATTCAGCAGTGCCGGATACCTTTTTTCTTACTCTTTTATGCCTTTGAATTCTATCGGCATTTTTATCAATTTTAGATATCATATCAAGTTACTCCTTATTTACCTGCCGTCTTACCTTCCTTACGTTCGATTACTTCGTCGCTTAAGCGAATACCGTAACCGTGATAAGGTTCAGGCTTTCTGATGGCTCTGATTTTTGCTGCTTCTGCGCCTACGAGTTCCTTAGAAATACCTTTTACGGTGATTTCCGTGGGAGACGGACAAGCAAGCGTAATGCCTTCTACTGCTTTGAAATCAACGGTGTGGCTAAGACCTACCGATAATACGATGTCTTTACCGTTTTGGGTAACCTTCCAACCTACGCCGTTTACGATAAGAGTCTTAGTATAACCAGCAGTTACACCAGTTACCATATTGAAAAGTAACGCTCTGTATAAACCGTGCTTAGATTTGGTTGCGTTTTCTTCGTTTTTACGAGAAACTACCGCTTCACCGTTTTCTACTTTGATTTCAATAACGCTACTATCGTAATCTTGAGTAAGAGTACCAAGAGGTCCTTTTACCGTGAATACGTTAGCGTCAACCTTAATTTCTACACCTGCGGGAACTTTAACGGGTGCTCTACCAATTCTTGACATAGCGCCTTACCCCCTTACCAGATGTAAGCAAGAACTTCACCGCCGTGATTTGCGTTTCTTGCTTCTTTATCAGTCATAACGCCCTTAGGAGTAGAGATAATCGCGATGCCGAGACCACCCAATACCTTGGGAAGTTCGTCGTGACCAGCGTAAATTCTTAAACCGGGTTTAGAAACTCTTTTAAGACCGTTAATAACTTTTTCGCCGTTAGGACCGTATTTTAAAGTGATCACTAACTTGCTTTGTACTTCTTCTTCAACGAGTTCGTAAGAAGTAATGTAACCTTCCTGCAATAAAAGTCTTGCAATTTCTTTCTTCATGTTAGATGCAGGAACTTCAACGGACTCATGCTTTGCAATGAGCGCGTTTCTGATTCTAGTGAGCATATCTGCTATCGGATCTGTCATTTTCTGTTCCTCCTTACCAACTTGCTTTCTTTACACCGGGAATTTGACCTTTGTATGCTAAATTTCTAAAACATACACGGCAAATACCGTATTTACGAAGTACAGAGTGCGGACGACCGCAAATACTGCATCTCGTATAACCCCTAGTTGAGAACTTAGGAGTTTTTTGTTGTTTGTTAATCATTGCTTTCTTTGCCATTACCGTATTCTCCTTCAATTACGCTTTGAAAGGCATACCCATTGCTTTTAATAATTGGTATGCTTCTTCATCGGTTTTAGCGGTGGTTACGAAACAAATATCGAAACCTCTGATTTTCTCTACTTGGTCGTATTGAATTTCAGGGAAAATAAGTTGTTCCTTAATACCCATCGCGTAGTTTCCCCTACCGTCGAAGGACTTATCGGGAACGCCCTTGAAGTCTCTTACGCGGGGAAGTGCAATTGAAACGAACTTGTCGAAGAACTGGTACATCTTTTCACCGCGAAGGGTTACTTTGATA
>JAZSOI010000044.1:0-12063 GCA_045536835.1 Christensenellaceae bacterium | reverse complement strand
AGTTCCGCCATATCCGCGAAATGAACGGAAGATTACTCTTCCATTATTTTTACCCCTGCACTCGCGCCTATACGCGATACGCCAAGTTCAATAAATTTAAGCGCGTCTTCCTTGGTTTTAATTCCACCACTCGCTTTGATTAAGGTTTTTCCGCTTAAATTTTCTTTCATTATTTTAACTGCACTCTCCGTTGCTACGCCACCGGTAAAACCTGTGCACGTCTTAACGAAATCAGCACCCGCTCTGCATACGATTTGAGTTGCCAAAGCAATCTCTTCGTCCGTTAAAAGCCCCGTCTCGATAATCACTTTAACTACGTTACCCCTTGCCTTTTTGATAACCGATTTTATCTCGTTTTCAACGTAGCCCACTTCACCCTCTTTGAGTTTTGCTACGTTTATCACCATATCAAACTCGGTTGCTCCGTCTTTTAAAGCCTTTTTGGTTTCAAAAACTTTTACGCTCGTTGGGTTTTTGCCGAGCGGAAAACCTATTACCGTGCAAACCTTTACAGGCGAGCCCTTTAACGTTTGGCTTGCAAGTTTAACGTCACAAGGATTTACGCAAACGGACTTGAAATTATACTTTACCGCCTCATAGCAAAGCGTTTTTATCTCTTTTTCAGTAACCGCCGATTTAAGCGCGGTGTGGTCTATGTATTTATTTAATTCCATACTACTTTCCTACACAAAACATAGAGAATATTTCGTCGATAATTTCTTCGGTTGCGGTTTTTCCAGTTATTTCACCGAGCGCGTCCCAAACGGATCTAACGTCTTCGGAAACGACGTCAAGGGGAACGCCGTCTTCAATGCCGACGAGCGATGCGGAAAGGTATTCTTCCGCTTTTTTAAGAGCGTTTAAGTGCCTTTCTTCAACGATGAGTTCAGCGTTTCTATCAATGCCGTTTGCAAACGCTTTGTTATAAAGTTCCGCCTTTAATAGTTCAATTCCGTCACCAGTCTTTGCGGAAACGGACAAGCCATTTTTGCTACCATTAAACGTGTCGTTTTTATTGTAAACTACTATATGGTTTAAATCTTTAACCCTATCGTAAATGGCGTTATCTTCTTTGGAAAGTTCACGGCCACCGTCAAAAACCATTAAGCAAACGTCGGCTGACGATAAGATTTTTTCCGAACGCTCAATACCCATTTTCTCAATCTCGTCAGTCGCCGAGCGGATACCAGCGGTATCGTAAAAATCAAACCTAACGCCGTTTATATCTAAAGAGCCTTCAACAACGTCACGCGTAGTTCCTTCAATGGACGAAACTATCGCCTTTTCAAAGTTAAGAAGAGCGTTTAAAATAGAAGATTTTCCAGTATTTGGCTTTCCAACTATCGCAACTTTTACACCGTTTTTAATCTTGCTACCACTGACGTACCCGCCGATTAACTCACTCACCGTCGCTTGCGTTTTTTCAAGCGTTTCAACGAGCGTGTCGAGAGCGAGTTCGCCAAGGTCTTCTTCAGGATAATCAATGTCCGCACCGATTTCCGCTAAGGCGTAAGTAATTCCGTCTTGCAGAGCGGTAACCTTTTCAAATAGTTTTTCACGGTATAACGAGTAACCCGATTTTACTTCCGCAACGCTTTCGCCGTTTATCATATCGATAAGCCCTTCCGCAGAAGATAAGGAAAGTTTGCCGTTTAAAAACGCACGCTTAGTAAACTCACCGCGAGTTGCGGGAAGAGCACCTAGTTCAAACGTCTTTTTCAAAACGCCTTGAGTAATTGCTAATCCTCCGTGACAGTGAATTTCAACCATATCTTCGCCGGTGTAACTTTTAGGCGCTTTGAAGTAAACCGCCATGCCAAAGTCGGTAAAACCGCCCTGACAGTCAATTTCTCCAACGTAAAGCCTATAAGGTTCAAACGAAGAAACGGCTATATTTTTAGATAACGGCTTAAACATTTTTTGCAAAAGTTCTAAGCAACCGTCTCCACTTATTCTAATAATGGCAACACCGCCAACGCCGTTAGCGGTTGATATTGCCGAGATTATTTCGTTACTCATAAATTAACTAAACAAATCGTCGCTACCGCTACCAGTTGAGTTATCGTTACTGCCCTTGTTTGAAAATTCGGGGAACGGATCTTCCTGAGTTTTCGGGGGCTGTTGCGACGGTTGACCGTAAGGATTATTTGAGTTGCCGTATGGGTTATACGGATTATTGTACGGACGGAAATATTGTTTGAAACTAATTCTCGTATCGTTTCTTACCACGAATAAGAGTATTCCAAATAGCGGTGGGTTGAAGAAGATTGACAAGAGTGAAAACAACATTGCCGAGCGTGGACGATAAAGCCTAAACACTAAGAAGATTACGCTTACGTCGAAGAACAAATACGCTAAGTCAAACACGAAACTCGTATAGTAAACGACGTTCCATAAAATACTTTGACCGCTAAACCAACCGATAAGGAAAGGGCTAGTTACGGTAATATTTAAATTGAAAGCAAGTGCAAACTGAGCGAGATAACCGCCAAAGTTTAAAAGCAAATTGATAACGGAAGTCGTGAGAGAAGTTATCATCAACCATAAACCTACGTTTTTGATTTTCTTACCCCACACTACCGCTTCGCCGATAATTTTACCGAGCAAATAATAGTTTACGAAAGGAATAACTGCAATCCAAACTCCCTTTTTAATTCCCTTATTTTTAGCCATAACTATAAGTGCTATAGCCATAAAGACGTGGCCAACCAGCCAAAAGAGAGCGTTGCTTATTAAACTCATAACCGCGCCGAAGGGTGAATTTGCTAAATTCATAATATCGGCGGAACTGATTGCTAATAAATTGAACATAAATTTCTCCAAACATTTTTATGGATTATTGCCCATTTCGTTAAAATAATAACCTATTTTAACTCTATTAAGACGTTAGAAACAAGCACGAGAAGGCTCGGCAAGACGGGGCGATTACGACTAACCTTGTTGGTTGTCGTAAGTGCAACGGCTTGACAGTAACGCACTTGTTCGAATAACCTATTCTAACTCTATTAAGACGTTAGAAACAAGCACGAGAAGGCTCGGCAAGACGGGGCGATTACGACTAACCTTGTTGGTTGTCGTAAGTGCAACGGCTTGACAGTAACGCACTCGTGCGCCGTTTATAACGGCTTAATATGCGCGTGCGAAATAAACGACCTTAGTAGCCTTCTTACCGCATACCGCACAAACCTTACCGTCGGCAGAATCTTCGGCGATAACGCGGGCGGTTGCTTGGGTTTGCTCTTTGATTTTTTCTTCACATTCACGGCAACCACACCAAGCGGCTTTTACGAAACACTTGTTGTCAACACCAGCTAAGATACCGTCAACGCTATCAGCCCAAACGATGCGCGCGTCACGGCGTTCTCTCGATTTTTCGAGCATTTCGCTTTGAACGGTTTTAAGTAAGGACTTAACAGCGTCTACGTCGAATAAGTTAAGTTCGTTCTTTTCTAAAGTATCACGGCGCATAGCCATCATCTTGCCGTTTTCGATATCTCTAGGACCAACTTCTATTCTTACGGGAACGCCTTTCATTTCCCACTCGTTGAACTTCCAACCCGGCGTTGCGTCACGCTTGTCAAGTTCAGCGCGAATACCAGCGTCACAAAGCGCGTCACAAAGTTTTTGAGCGTTTTCAATAACGCCGTCTTTATGCATAGCAACTGGGATAATAATTACTTGAATAGGTGCTACAACCGGCGGAATAACTAAACCGCGTTGGTCGCCGTGCGCCATAATAAGTGCGCCTATAAGGCGAGTAGAAACACCCCAGCTCGTAGAATAACCGTACTTTAAAGTTCCGTCTTTATCCAAGAACTTCATATCGAAAGCCTTGGCGAAGTTTTGACCTAAGTAGTGAGAAGTGCCGGCTTGCAAACTCTTACCGTCAAGCATCATCGCTTCCATACCGTAGGTTGCAACCGCGCCTGCAAACTTTTCTTTATCGGTTTTTCTACCGGTGAGAACGGGAATTGCTAAGCAGTTCTCAGCAAAGTCTTTATACACGCCGAGCATCGTTTGAGTTTCGATTTCCGCTTCTTCTTCGGTGGCGTGAACGGTGTGACCTTCTTGCCACAAGAATTCACTCGTTCTAAGGAAGGGGCGCGTGGTCTTTTCCCAACGCATAACGTTACACCATTGATTGATTAAAATGGGAAGGTCGCGATAACTTTCCATCCACTTAGCGTACATATCGCAAATGATAGTTTCACTCGTTGGACGAATAACGAGCGGTTCTTGAAGTTTTTGACCGCCAGCGTGAGTTACGGTTGCAACTTCGGGCGCAAAACCTTCAACGTGTTCCGCTTCTTTCATAAGGTAACTTTGCGGTATTAACAATGGGAAATAAGCGTTCTTAACCCCCGTCTTTTTAAAACGAACGTCAAGTTCGCGTTGAATATTTTCCCAAATAGCGTAACCGTAGGGGCGAATTACCATAGTGCCTTTTACGGGACCGTAGTCAACGAGCTGAGTTTTCAAAATAACGTCAGTATACCATTTGGGGAAATCTTCGTTTATGTCTGCTATTTCTTTAACGAATTTTTTATCTTGAGCCATATTAAACCGCCTTATAATAAAACTAATACGTTAATTATATATATAAAACCAAAAAATGTAAAGCATTTTAACAAAAACCTAATATCTCCTTTACTTATTTTTCGCTTTTTTCATATGTTTTTTATAAAAATACACCTTTTATACTTTATTTAAAAGAAAAAGTGTGCTAAAATGTATATTGTATAAAAATAATTTGCGACTTTTTAGTAAAGAAGCAAAATTTAAGGAGACTTATAATGGAAAATAGCAATTTAACTGTTAACGCCATTCGCGTAATCTCTGCTGAAGCCGTTGAAAAGGCTAATTCAGGTCACCCCGGTATTTGCCTTGGTGCTGCACCTATAGCGTATTCGCTCTGGCAAAACTTTATGACGTTTAATCCGTCAAACAGTAAAAAGTTCTACAACCGCGATAGATTTATTTTATCCGCAGGCCACGGCTCGATGCTTAACTACTCGCTTCTTCACCTTTACGGATTTAAAGTTTCTATGGACGATATTAAAAACTTCCGTCAATTCGGTTCTAAAACTCCCGGTCACCCCGAATTTAACCATACCGACGGCGTTGAAGTTTCTACCGGCCCGTTAGGTCAAGGTATCGCGAACGCAGTAGGTATGGCAATCGCTGAAACTCACCTTGCGTCAATTTACAACAAGGAAGGTTTCAACGTAGTTGACCACTACACTTACGCTCTTTGCGGTGACGGTTGCTTGATGGAAGGTATTGAATACGAAGCTGCGTCTCTTGCAGGCTCGCTCAAACTTGGCAAACTCATCGTTTTATACGACTGCAATGGAATTACCATTGAAGGTTCTACTTCCGAAACCTTTAACGAAGACGTTAAGGCTCGCCACAAAGCACAAGGCTGGCAAGTTATTGAAGTTAAAGACGGCAACGATACTAAGGCTATCGCTAAGGCTATCAAGAAAGCAAAAGCGGAAACTGAAAAGCCGTCTCTTATCGTATGCTACACTCAAATCGGTTACGGCTCTTCTAAGCAAGGTTCAGCATCTTCTCACGGTGCTCCGCTCGGTGCGGAATGCCTTGCAGATATGAAGAAAAACCTCGGTTACGATTATCCTGAAATCCCCGTTCCCGAAGAAGTTTACGCTCACACTAAAAAGGCTATCAACCGCGGTAAAAAGGCTGAGAGAAACTGGAAGAAGATGTTTGCGGAATACCAAAAGGCTTACCCCGAACTTGCTAAACAGTTTATCGACAGAATGAACGGCGTTATCCCCGAATTTGACTGGGAAGACGTTTATAAGTTTGAAAAGGACGACGCTACTCGTGGTACTGGCGGTACGGTTATCAATAGACTTGCTCCGTTAGTTCCTACGCTTTTCGGTGGCTCGGCTGACCTTAACCCGTCTACTAAAACTTATATGAAAGGCGTTGGCGATTACTCGCCTGCTAACCGCGAAGGCAGAAACGTTCACTTCGGTATTAGAGAACACGCAATGGCTGCAATTTGTAACGGTCTTAGTTGCCACGGCGGTTTCTTACCGTTCTGTTCTACCTTCTTCGTATTTAGTGATTACATGAAAAACGCAATGCGTTTATCCGCTATTATGAACCTTAACGTAACTTACGTTTTAACTCACGATTCTATCGGCGTTGGCGAAGACGGTCCTACTCATCAACCCGTTGAACACCTTACCGCCCTTCGCTCTATCCCCAACATGAAAGTGTTTAGACCTTGCGACGGTAGAGAAACCGCAGCAGGCTGGGAAGTTGCTATCAAGGGCAAAGGTCCTACCAGTTTAATTCTTTCTCGCCAAACCTTAAAATCTTACGAAGGTACTGGAAAAGCTGCCCTTAAAGGCGGTTATATCCTTTCCGATAGCGAAAAGAAAGTTCCAGACGTTATCTTAGTTGGCGCTGGCTCGGAAGTTCAGTGCTGTATGTCCGCTAAGGAAATGCTTAAAGCGGACGGTATTGACGCAAGAGTCGTTTCAATGCCTTGTATGGAACTTTTCGACGCTCAAACTAAGGCTTATAAGGAAAGCGTTCTTCCGTCAAACGTTAGAGCAAGAGTTTGCGTTGAAGCGGGCTCAACTCTTCCCTGGTACAAGTACGCAGGCTTAGACGGAAAAGTTATCGGCATTGACGAATACGGTTTATCCGGTCCTGCTAAAGTACTCTTTAACCACTACGGTTTCACCGCTCAAAACGTTTATGAAAACGCAAAAGAACTCGTAAAATAATATAACAAACTAAAACCGTTGCGGAAATTTCCGCAACGGTTTTTTTATTAGGCTAAACTAATTTTACAAGCTGTTCTTCAAACGGTGGAGTGGCTAAGTTTTCACTCGATATATATTCAAGGAGCAACTGCTCGCCTTCAGTTCCGTTAAATTTTAGGTAGTGAACTCTCGCGGTTAGGCGTATCCATTGTTCGTTTTCCACCCTATCGCCCTGGTTTAAGGCGCATAAATGCCCTATCGTTTGAATATCGTCCATACAGCAAGTGAGCGCTGGGCGAGCGCCGAAAAAGGTGTTTGGCGGAAGTTCATCAGAAAAAAGCGCCAAGCACTCAAAAGTTACTATTTTGTTGCGATAGCGCTCGATTTGTTCAAAACTATCAACGTAAAAATCGCCGAAATGTTCGTTTTTTAAAACTATCTCGTCTTTGGTTAAATCGTAAGGAAGGTCAGTTGCTAAACTTATTTTGTTTCCTAATTCGTCTAGCGCGATAATTTCAAGAAGTGGGTTTACCATCTTTAAACTCTTCTTAATATTAGACGTTTTTTCCGAGTAGTCCGCACGATTGACGATGGCAAGTTCACACTCCCTTACCATATCCACCATTATTTGACGCATTGCCGAAAAATACTCTTTAAAGGTAGAGCCGTCCAACACGCAAATTGATTGTTGAACGTCGAAATAAGAAGGATATTTCGACTCGTCGTTATTCCACATTTCGTTTCTCTCAACGAAGATAACGTGGGGTTTGTATTTGCGAACGACGTCGTTTATATTTTTATCCGTCCAAGTCTCCTTGTCAAAATACTCAAAAGTGGCGTTTAAGGGAGAAAGTTCACTCTCGGTAAACTCTTCAATTCCCTCTTCTTGAGAAAGGATTAAAACCTTTCCTAAGTCGCCGAAATCACCCCTTACGAGCGAGTCTTTTATAAAATACGATTTACCGCTTTCGAGCATACCCCTAACGGTTATTACTGGTATTCCTGCCATTACTTAAAAATATCCTTTAATTTTTCCTTGTTTAAGTTTTTTCCTATAATGCAAACTTTACCGCTAACGTCAACTTCTCCGTCGCGAATATCAAAAGAAGACGGAACGTAGTCGAAATATATCCAGCCGTCGCTTCCGTTTAAAACGCCTTTCGACCTTATAATCTCACCGAAAAAGCCCTCGTCAAAATCGGATAAAATATTTTCAAGTTCCGCTTTTGAAAAGTTTTTAGGCGTTAAGGTTGAAAAGGTTTCAAACACTTCGTCAGCGTGATGGGAGTGTTTACAGTTGGGATCTCCACAACTGCAACCGTGTTCGTGGTGTTCGTGATGCTCGTGGTGTTCGTGCTCGTGGTCGTGGTGGTGATGACCTGGGCAAGTGTTTTTTAAATGCCCGATAATCATTTCCATTAAGTACGCGCCTTCTTCTAAGTTTTCTAAAAGCACTTTGCTGTTGAGTTTAGAAACGGGCGTAGTAATAATCGTTGCGGTTGGGTTAAACTGCTTGATATATTCGCACGCGTCGATAATTTTTTGCTCGATAAAGCCTTCGGCTTTAGATAAGACTATGGTGTTTGCCGTTTGAATTTGGTCGATATAAAACTCGCCGAAATTTTTGTGATATAACTTAATTTTGTTCGCGTCGACAACGGTGCATAAAACGTTAATTTTAAGGTCGGGATTAGCCCCTTCAACCGCTGAAACAACTTCCGAAAGTTTACCAACTCCCGACGGTTCGATAACTATCCTATCAAGTTTATATTCATTTAAAAGTTCGTTGAGAGCACTTTTGAAATTGCCCGCAAGCGAACAACAAATACAACCTGAATTTATCTCTTTAACTGAAACGCCTGAACCTTTTAAGAAAGTTCCGTCCACACCGATTTCGCCAAACTCATTTTCGATAAGCGCAACTTTTTCATCTTTAAAAACTTGCTCGTATAATTTTTTGATAAGCGTAGTTTTACCCGCGCCTAAAAAACCTGAAATAACGTCAACTTTAATCACTTTAATTCTCCTTTTATTTTATTCTATCCTTTTTTTTATAAAAAGACAATAAAATAAACTAAAATTGTCGCTTTAAAAAGCGACAATTTTTTACGTTTTAGTATTTTAATTTGATGATGTTTTTTTATTTAGTTTATTTAAACTAGTTTAAGACGTTAGAAACAAGCACAAGAAGGCTCGACGGCAATCTCGTTGGGCTCAATAGACCTTGCTCGGTCATTGCGGTCACGAGTTGACGGCAGTTAACGCACTTGTGCGCCGTTTATAACGGCTTAAACGGTGGGAGACCAGTCAACGTTATCGTCTACGTATATCGCTTTGAAAACGCCTCCGTCGTAACTAACGAAATCCCAAACGTAAGAAATGGCGTATTCGTTTCCGTTGTATCTAAAACCAACGAGTTTTTTACCACTGGGCGGAATGGGACGCGGAGTCATAGTTGACAGTTGCATTCCGTATTCGATAACCGCAGTATCTTCACCAGTTCCACCGTTAACGTCTAGGTTTATAGTAAACAACATAACGTCTTCGTAAAGGCACTTAAACGGCGAACCGTCGTAATCGGTAATTAGGAAAATATCATCGGGAGCAAAGGTTTCATCCTTGTAAGAATATCCTACGAGTTTCTTGCCGTACGGTGGAGTTATTACGCTACTGATATATCTAAAACTCTTGCCGAGCGTAAACTTAACCGTAGTCGAACCCATACCACCGTTAAGACTTATATTTACCTCTACTTTAACGTTGTTATAGGTTATCTTGGGAGTCAAAACAACGTCCGACTTAATATTCCAAACGCCACTTTCGTCAATATTTTGGTCGTTATAATACCAGTCAACTGAAATTAAATTATCCCTTGCAACGAACTCGTATAAAACGTATTCGCGATTATAAGTTACTTCTTGAACGCTACTTACCATATTGCCGTTTGCATCGTATAGCGTGTAGTCGGCTTTTATGGAAGATAAATCGTAGGTTACCTTATAGATAGTCGGCGTCCACACTGCGTAAAGCACGGTGTGAGTTGGAATATCCCAAACGATAGTTCCAGAATAATAGTCGGTTTGGTCTTCTAAACTCGTAGACCAGCCAAGAAGAGTGTGCCCACTTTTTTGAACAAAATCAGCACCGGGGAGCGTTACCGTTTCGCCGTACTTATAGAATACGGACTGCATTTCATTTATGGTCTTAGTTCCGTTTTTGAACGCAATAGCATAAGAATTAGGTGTTAATTTCGCCTTAACTTCGGTATTTTCAGTAAGGGATAAAATCTCTTCGTTAGAAAGTTCCCAGTACGCACCGTAACCAGTAATCGTTTTTGGGTCTGGAATATTCGTACCTTCAAATTCGATAAGTTCTTCAATAGTTATCGTTTCAACGCTACCGTCAACGTGAATAAAGTTGACGCTAGGTAAACTTGAATACCTTGCGAGAAGGTCGTTATCGTTTGGATACTTCCAAACTATTTTACCGTTGTACGACGAAACGAGTTCGCCAGTGGTTTTTATCTTCCAACCCAAGAACTTATAACCTGACGGCGGAATAGGATTTGGGATGCTAGATTCTACGCCGTATGTTACCTTAACTTCACTATCGCCAGACAATTCTCCAATACCAGCGTTGAGAGTTAACGTATATTGTTGCGGATTATAGCGTGCCGTCAATACGACTACGCTTCTGTTTGCCGTTGGCAAGTATTCAAACTTTTCGCCGATGGGCGTTCCGTCAACCGTCCAACAGTCGAACGTGTAACCGCTCTTTTTAGCGGTTATTCCCTTTATTTCTTCCGTAGACGAACCGTAATTAGCGCTACCGCCTTCAAAATCAACTTCACCGCCTTCCGCATCGAAAACGTACGTTACGGAAATAGGCTCGTATATTGCTTGTAATACTGGGGTTTCTATATCGTAAACCCACAAATTGTTTCCTAGAACTTTCTCACCGTCGAACGACCAACCGATGAAATTATATCCCGCTTTTTTCATAACTGGGAATTCAAGCGTTCTATTATAAGTTGCGGTCTTTACGATTTCGGTAAGGGTTTGGTCTCCGCCAACGAGCGTTCCGCCGTTAAACTTAAACGTTACGTCGTACTTTTCAAACGTCCACCCTGCTTTTAAAATTACCTTACCAACGTCAAGGCGCCAAGGCTCGAGCGACACTATATGATCTTCGCCGTAGTACCAACCGATAAACTGGTAACCGTCTCTCTCAGGTATTGGGAACTCTGCATCTTTTCCGTACGTTGCAAAAACGTTTTTCTTGAAAAGTTTTCCCCCTTCTTCCATAATGAAACCACCATTGCAATCAAGATGAACGTCGTAAGAACGCTCTTTCCAAGTTGCAACGAGAGTAACGTCTTCTTTTTGTATCATGAAAGGCTTTAACGAAACGTAACCGCCTTGATAAAACCAACCTTTAAAATCGTAACCTTCTTTAGTGGGAGTTGGCAAAATTAAATCTTCCCAAAGCGTAGCGTGATACGTGGTAGCACCTTCTATGGAGCCACCGTCCAAATCAAGCGTAACGGTTGAAGTTTCTACTTTATCCGAGCCACCACCGTTATTGCACGCAACGAAACATCCTGCCGTTAATATTAAAAATATAAGGCATAAAAATTTTTTCATATTTTCTCCTTAAAGAAAAACCAGATATTATTATTTTAACTTATAAGTTAAATCTTGTCAACCCCAGTTAGTATATGGAATAAATTAAATAAAAAACATTGATTATTAATAAAAATTTACAACTCGACGCTTAACATATTTTTAGTTATATGATATCTTCAATATCGTTATATGCTCGTAAACTCGCGTTATATGGCTTGCGCCGTTATATGCTACCTTTGGTAGCTTTGTGGATTTTATTTTATATAGAAATTATCCTAAGCGCAAATTGAAAATTTGCATATAACTCACGAAATGAATATAACGTTGCGTTAGCAACATATAACGCAAAACTTCGTTTTACATCTAACTAGTTTATAGCGGAATAAAAAAAGACGGCGAAAACGCCGTCTTTTTATATGCCTTAAATTTTTTTAGGCCTTAGAAGCAAGCAGAACAAGGCTCGCAAAGTTTGCGGGATGAGTTAGACCTTGTTGGTCAACGAAGTCCGTAAACGAAGCAGTAACGCAGTTATGCACCGCTTATAAGGGATAAAAATTAGATTTCTGCAAAGTACTTGATAGTTCTTACCATTTGAGAAGTGTAAGAATTTTCATTGTCGTACCAAGAAACAACTTGTACTTGATAAGTATCGTCGTCAATCTTAGAAACCATAGTTTGAGTAGCATCGAAGAGTG
>JAZSOI010000040.1:0-40087 GCA_045536835.1 Christensenellaceae bacterium | reverse complement strand
GTTTTATCCCGCGGTACCACTCAATTTGTAGCCAAAGGCTACCACTTTAGAATCTAACAATTCCTATTCGTTAACGCAGAAATCACGGAGAAGTTCTACTTGCTTTACGCTTTCTTCTTCTCGGCTCGGAAACTACAACCTTATATTTCTTCGTTACGGCTCGCACCAAACGCCGTTCTCTGTAAACGAATTTAGATAAAAGGACTTTTCGTCATAGCCTTTAATTAAATTATTATTAATTTAACACTAAATAATATTGTTTGTCAACGATTTTGAACTCGTTTTTTATTTTTTGTATCTAGCCTAATAGCGTTTTTATCTATTAACGCAGGCTAAACGTTTACCGCTACGCCTACTTTAAATTAGTCGTAAAATAACTAAAACGCCTACGTCTACTGTACTTCGCACTCTTTCTTTCCACCGTGTCCACCGAAAATACTCCAAACTCCGCCGTCTAGTTTTTTGATAAATTCAGCGCGTTCTAGTGCGCAAAGATCTTTATCGGTATCGACCGAAGTCATTAAAATAGGGGCATACTTATTGTAGTTTGCTTGATTTTTAGTAAGTCCGTGAACGTTTATGAAAACGTCACCCGTGAAAGCGATTTTATGCTCGAAGTCAATTAAAATTATTTCGCCTAGCAAATGACCGCCACTTCCCTCGTAAACTTCAAAGTTAAGTTCGCCAACGCTATAAGTGCCAACTTTTTCTATCGGGTTTTTCAAACTTGATTTACCCCATAAAACTTTGAGTTTCGATTTGTCAACAGTCTCGTACGCCGTTAAAATTTTACAGATGTTTATGTACGGAGAGTGCAAGCGATTGCGTTCTCTAAACCCCGCTTTTTCATCTATTTCAGCGCATAGACTTTCAGCGCTTCTTTCACTTAATAAAACTTCGTCAAACTCGCTTAGCAAACCGCAGTGGTCCACGTCTGCATGGGTAACGATAATCTTTTCTTTTTTACTTTTAAAATCTGGAAACAACTCGCTTAAAATTTTAAGCATTTCCGCCCTATAGCAAGCATATCCCGAATCAATGAACACCCTTTGACCGTCGCTTTCAATAACTGAAACGTTACTTCCGCAATCGGGTTCGATAAGTGTGATTTTCGTTTTATCCGTTATTATATGCTCGGTTATTCTAGGACTAAAATTTTCGCCTTTACACTCGCTTAAAAGTTTGGCAAACTTACTAATACTGTCAAAGGTTTTATACGGCGAAAGCCCTTGCTCGTCAAGCGTTTGCATCGCTAAGTTAACGTTTACTAAAAGCCCTTCTTTCATCTTAGGAGAAAGCCCTGCAACTTTCACTAAGTCGTCAACGTAAGAATTATAGAATATTCCGTTATCAAAAACTTTTTCAGTATTGCTGTAATCTATAACTTTAACGGCACAAAGCGTTTCGGCTTGGGATAGGAATTCCGTCAACGAGTTCACGTCACTTACGTATAAACCCATTTTAAACTGCTGGTATCCACTTCCGTTTTCTTGCGAACTTATGTAAGAGATATTAAAGTTGAAACTGCTTATGAGTTCTAAAACGCTCGTTACGCTACCCGGGCGATCTTCCAAACGAAATTCAAGTAAAACGATTTTGCTGTTTTCTTGTTCGTTTGAAAGATAACCTATTTCTTTTAGCATTTGGGTTGCTTTTTCAAGTTGAGATTTTTCTCCGTCGACGTCTATAAACAAGGTGTGGGAGTCAACCGCTTTGTTATAACTTACTCTAGTTATATTTATGCCGAGCTTAGAAAAACATTTGCTAGCCTTTAAGAACGAGCCTATATGATTAGGCATATTCGTAACAAAAGTTTTTTTCATAGTATGAAATTATATTGATTAAGATTTATTTTAGTTGTCGTAGTCGTTTGACGACGGCAGAAACAGGTTAGAAACGAGTTAGGCAAGGCTCGTTATTAATCCGTTGGGCACAATAGACCTTTTGGTCATTGTGGTCACGGATTGATAACAGAAACGCAGCATAACGAAGTTTATAACTTGTTTCTTTGGATTTTACCGCTTATAGTCTTGGGCAATTCATCACGGAAGACAACTACTCTTGGGTATTTATAAGGAGCGGTATGGTCTTTTACGTACTTTTGAATCTCTTTTTTGAGTTCTTCGCTGGGAACTGTACCCTTAGTTAAAACGACACTTGCCTTTACAACTTGACCGCGAACTTCGTCGGGAACGGCGGAAACACCACACTCTAAAACGTAGGGAAGTTCCATGATAACGGACTCAATTTCGAAAGGTCCGATGCGGTATCCAGACGACTTGATAACGTCGTCAACACGGCCAACGTACCAGAAATATCCGTCTTCATCGCGCCAAGCGGTATCACCGGTGTGATAAACGCCGTCGTGCCAAGCGTCGTGGGTTTTCTCTTCGTCGCGGTAATATTCTTTGAATAAGCCACAGGGAACTTGTTTATCCGTATGGATAACGATTTCGCCAACTTCGCCGGCGGGAAGAGAATTTCCGTCAGGGTCTACGATATCGACGTCAAATTGCGGAGACGCTTTACCCATAGCGCCAACCTTGGGCGTCGTTCCGTAAAGGTTTGCTATAGCAAGAGTTGTTTCAGTTTGACCGAAACCTTCCATTATCTCTAAACCAGTTGCCGCTTTAAACTGCGTGAATACTTCTGGATTGAGCGCCTCGCCAGCGGTCGTCATGTGGTGAATAGAAGATAAGTCGAATTTAGAAAGGTCACCACGGATAAGCATTCTAAGCATAGTGGGTGGAGCGCAGAAAGTGGTGATGTTGTACTTTGCAAACATCGGGAGTATGTCGTTTTCGTCAAACTTATCAAAGTCGTAAACGAACACAGCGCCTTCACAAAGCCATTGACCGTAGAGTTTGCCCCATAAAGATTTACCCCAACCTGTATCGGATATGGTAAGGTGCAAACCGTCGCGTTCGCAACAATGCCAGTATTTTGCAGTAACGTAGTGGCCGAGCGCGTAAGTGTGCTTGTGCGCTGCCATTTTGGGATTGCCGGTCGTTCCACTCGTGAAAAACATAAGCGCGGTATCGTCGCCAGCGGAAGAGTCTTCCGCGCGGTCGAACTTGCCAGTAAATAAGGGGTACTCTTTATCGAAATCACGCCAGCCGTCTTTACAACCGCCAACCATAACGAGATGTTCTACTTGGGGGCATTTCTTCGCTGCGGACTCGGCAAACTGATATGTGTCACCATCGGCAGTACAAAGGATTGCTTTTACGCCTGCCGAGTTGTATCTATACTCGAAATCGTGCTCTTTAAGTTGATTAGTCGCTGGAATTGCAACCGCGCCGAGCTTGTGAAGGGCTACCATTGCAAACCAGAATTGATAGTGACGTTTAAGTACGAGCATAACCTTGTCGCCACGCTTGATACCTAAGGACGTAAAGTAGTTTGCAACGCGGTTACTTTCAGTCTTTATATCTTTGAAAGTGAAACGGCGTTCAAACTTGTTTTTGTCAAGGTGAAGCATTGCGAGTTTATCGGGATATTTTCTTGCGATTTCGTCAACGACGTCAAAACCAAAGTTGAATGTTTCAGTATTTTTGAATTTGATATCTAAAAGTCTACCTTGTCCGTCTTCAGTCGTTTCAACGAACTTTTCGCAAACCAAACTTTCACTCTTTTTAGCCGCCATAACGGACTTTCTAACAACCGTTTCTTCGGTATCGTCGCCAGACATTACGACTGCGCAGAACACGCAATCTTGACCGTCAACTGCAATCATACCGTGCGGGGTTGAAGAGTTGTAATAGATACTGTCGCCCTCACCTAAAACTTCAACGTGGTCGCCTACTTGAACTTTGAGTTTACCACTTAAAACAAGATCGAACTCTTGACCTGAGTGAGTGGTTAAATGGATAGGTCTATTTTGTTGAGACGCCGAGTATTCGTACTTAACGTAGTATGGCTCGGCAAGTTTGTTTTTGAACTTGGGCGCAAGGTTTACTATATTTATGCCGTCGTCGTTAACCGTTTCTTGTCCTTGACCTTTTCTAGTTACGGTGTAAGACGAAAGCCTTGCCGATTTACCTTCCAAAAGTTCCGTCATTTCAACGCCGAACGCCAAAGCGCATTTATGTATAAAAGAGAAAGGAATGTCTACTTTTCCGCTCTCGTATAACGTATAAGTCTCGGACGAAACGTCGGTTTTTTCAGCCATTGAGTATACGGAAAATCCCATAATTTCACGCAACTCCTTAATTCTCGTTGCGATCTCCGATAACTGATTTAAAGTGTTGTTTGTGTTCATGGGTTGCTACCTCCTTAAATAAAATTTTATAATTAATATTATAAGCGATTAACCGCCTTATAAATAAGTTTTTGTGGGTTTGTTCCTTTATAAAATCTACTCGTTTTAGTTTTTAGAAACAAGCAAGACAAGGCTCGGCAAGACGGGGCGATTACGACCAACCTTGTTGGTTGTCGTAAATGCAACGGCTTGACAGTAAACGCAGTATTGCGCCGTTTAAAAGAACTAAAAAAGCCGTCGCAAAGAAACAACTCTTTGAGACGGCTTTTGTAAACCGCGGTACCACTCAAATTGCAATCATAAGACTGCCACTTTAGAATCTAACAATTCCTATTCGTTAACGCAGAAATCACGGAAAGCGTCTACTATAATTTCGGGCTTTCAACTCGGAAGGGATAGGTTGTTAAACGCTCGTTGTTGGCTTACACCATCCGCCAACTCTCTGTAAACTCCCGTTTAGCCTTTCTTCGTCACAGTTTTTACTCGTGTATTAAATTTAAACCGATTATACACCCGCAAAAAACTACTTGTCAACTGTTTTTTCAAACTTTTTTAAAATTTTTTTGGGCGGTATTCCGTACGCTTTTTTGAACTTAAAGGAAAAATAATTACTGTCGTTAAACCCGCACGCGAACGCCACGCCGTTGACTGAACGGCCGGGCTCGTTCTTCAACATATACTCTGCTTTTTGCAATCTATATAAAGTTAAATACTCGGAAAAGCCAAACCCTGTTTCCTTTTTAAACGTGCGCGATAGGTGTTCAGCGCTAACCGAGAATATTTCCGCCACCCTAGAAAGCGTTACTTCGCCGTGGTAGTTTTCTTGAATATATTTTACCGCCCTTTCAATGAACGCGCTACCCGACGGAGTTTCACTCTCGCTTTTAGCGTTTCTTACCAGCAAGAAAATAAGTTCGTAGGTCAAGCCCTTTAAGGCGTCTAGCGAATACTCGTCCTTTTTGCGATACTCGTAATCGATTTTTTGCATTACCCTTTCGCACTCTTTGGTTACTTGCGAACGGCGGAAAACGTGCGGAAGCGATTTTATCTCACCCCTGACGCTTTCTGGGATAAAATAATCCGAGCAGTTTATTAGCCAACGGTCGTGAAACTCGGTGTCGTAAGTCGTTTTGTGAATAATTCCGCTGGGGATAAACACCAAGTCGCCAGTTTCCACCCTATAAGACTTATCGTCGATAAAGTAGTTGCAACTGCCCCTTTTCATATAATATATCTCTATTAAAGAGTGATAGTGACTACTTGATTTATTTCCCTTTATTTTAGACGCTTGCTGAAAGTAATAATCAGAGTCTAATAAAACTATATTTTTATCCATATAGAGTAAGTATAGCAAGTAATATCAAAAAAATCAAGATTTTTAGGGTAAAACGTCAATGAAATTAAGGAAATATATATTGTTTTGACGTATGATATATATGTAATTTCGGCGAAAAGCCGTAAAAGGAGAAACATTATGTTTGAAAAAAAGCAAAGAACTGAAAGAATTATTCAATTTGGCGAAGGCGGTTTTTTACGCGGTTTCGTTGACTGGATGTTACAAAAACTCAACGACAACGGCAGTTTTGAAGGAAACGTAGTAGTCGTTCAACCGATAGAGCAAGGCATGTGCGATATGCTCGAAAAACAAAACTGCGTTTACACTCACTTAATTCGTGGCGTTGAAGGCGTTGAAAAGACTATCGTTGACGTTATTTCTAGAACGGTTAAACCTTACGAAGACTGGAACGCTTATCTTGCGCTTGCTGAAAACCCCGATTTTAGATTCATGGTATCTAACACTACCGAGTCTGGTATCGTGTTTAACGCCGAAGATAAGATGACTGACGTTCCGCCCAAGTCTTTCCCTGCAAAACTTACTCTTTTACTTAAAAAGAGATTTGATTTAGGTCTTAAAGGCTTTATCTTCCTTCCCTGCGAACTTATCGACAGAAACGGCGATAACCTTAAAAAATGCGTTCTTTCCTACGCTGACCTTTGGAATTTAGGCGACGAGTTTAAATCGTGGATTGAAAAGGACAACGTGTTCTGCAACACCCTCGTTGACCGCATTAACACGGGATACCCCCGCGGTGAAGAACTCAACCTTGGCTACGAAGACAATATGGTTAACACTTCCGAGTACTTCCACCTTTGGGTTATCGAGTGCGATTACGACCTTGAAAAAGAACTTCCGTTCAAGTCCGCAGGCCTTAACGTAATCGTTACGAAAGACAAACTTTCTATGTACAGAACCAGAAAGGTTAGAATTTTAAACGGTGCACACACTTCGCTCGTTCCCTACGCGCTTTTAGAAGGTTACGACACCGTTAAGTCTTGTATCGATAGCGAAAAGATGCTCGCGCATATTAGAGCGTGCGTGTTCGATGAAATTATCCCCACTTTAGATCTTCCTAAAGACGAACTTATCGAGTACGCCGAAGGCGTTATCGGTAGATTTGCAAACCCCTACATCAAACACTATCTTTCGTCCATTGCGTTAAATTCTGTATCTAAGTTCAAAGTTAGAGTTTTACCGTCAATTTTAGAGTACATCAAACGCTATAATAAAATGCCCGAAACGCTTTTATTCTCGTTTGCAAAACTCATTGATTTTTATAAGACCGATATGACTAACGACGACGCTGAAGTTACCGCGTTTATGAAATCTAACGGCGTTAAAGAAATTTTAGCAAACGAAAAACTTTGGGGCGAAGATTTATCTTTCCTTACCAAAGAGGTAGAAAAGTATGTTAATAAATAAGCTTGACAACGTTGAAGTTAATCTTAGCGACGGGCATAAGTACGCCCTTCGCGACATTAAAAACGGCGAAAATATCATTAAGTACGGCAACCCTATCGGCCACGCTACCGAAGATATTAAAAAGGGTGAACACGTTCACACTCATAACGTAAAAACCAACCTATCGGGCAATATTTCCTATACTTACGAGCCAAAATTCTACGAAACTGAAAAGGGCGATAGCACTCGCACCTTTATGGGTTACGTTAGAGATAACGGCGACGTTGGAATTAGAAACGAAGTGTGGATAGTAAACACGGTTGGTTGCGTAAACAAAGTTGCCGAGGCAATCGCTAAAAAGACTGGGGCTAGATTTTTCTCACACCCCTTTGGTTGCTCTCAACTTGGCGACGACCAAACGACTACTCAAACGATACTCAAAGGTATGGTTAACCACCCCAACGCCGCGGGCGTGTTAGTTCTTGGTTTGGGATGCGAAAACAACAATATCGAAGTGTTTAAAAAAGTGCTTGGCACGTGGGATGATAACCGCGTTAAGTTCTTAGTTACTCAAGACATAACCGACGACGTGAAAGAAGGCGTTAAAATCGTTAAACAACTTCAAAAATACGCTAAGAAATTCAAGCGTCAACCAGTACCTATTTCTAAACTTAAACTCGGGCTCAAATGCGGTGGTAGTGACGGTTATAGCGGAATTACCGCAAACCCCTTAGTTGGCAGACTTTCCGATAGGCTTATCTCTATGGGTGGTAGTTGCGTACTCACCGAAGTTCCCGAAATGTTCGGCGCGGAACACCTTTTAATGCAAAGGTGTGAGTCTAAAGAAGTTTTTGATAAAACGGTTAAACTTATTAACGACTTTAAAGACTACTACACTCGCCACAACCAAGTTATTTACGAAAACCCCTCGCCTGGCAACAAAAAGGGTGGTATCACAACGCTCGAAGAAAAGTCGCTCGGCTGTATTCAAAAGGGCGGTCTTTCAAAGGTGGTTGACGTTCTCGATTACGGCGACGTTTTAACAAAGAACGGTTTATCACTTTTAAACGGTCCGGGTAACGACATCGTGGCAATCACTAACCTTATGGCAGCGGGCGTTCACATGGTGTTATTCACTACTGGTCGCGGTACTCCCGTTGGCGCACCCGTTCCAACCGTTAAAATTGCAACTAATCACTCCTTAGCGGTTAGAAAACCTGAATGGATAGATTTCGACGCTAGCCCGGTACTTGACGGCAACCCCTTAACCGACGAACTTTTAGAATACGTTATCTCGGTTGCAAACGGAAAAGAAACCAAAAACGAAATTCACGATTACCGTGAAATATCAATATTTAAGGACGGTGTAACCTTATGAGTTTTATCAACGATAATTTTATGCTTAAAAATAAAACGGCAAAAAAACTTTACGATATGGTTAAAGATTTGCCGATTATCGACTACCATTGCCACTTAAACCCCAAGATGATTGCCGAAAACTATCAATTTAGAAACGCTTTCGACCTTTTCCTTGGCGGTGACCACTACAAGTGGCGTCAAATGAGAACTAACGGCGTTACCGAAGACTTCGTTACTGGCGACAAAGACGAGTTTGAAAAGTTTAAAAAATTTGCTGAAACTCTTCCCCTTCTCATCGGTAACCCACTTTATCACTGGACGCATTTAGAACTCAAACGCTATTTCGGCATCGACGAAGTTTTAACCCCCGACAACGCAAAAGAAGTTTGGGACAAGGTTAACGAGTGCTTAGCAAAGCCTGAGTTCCGTGCGCAAGAACTTATCAAGCGTTCAAACGTTGAAGTTATCTGCACGACCGACGACCCTGCCGACACACTCGAATACCACGAACAGTTAAAAGATTTTTCAACGAAAATTCTTCCCACTATGCGCCCCGATAAACTTATGAATATCGATCAATTAACGTTTAAACCCTATCTTGAACAAATAGGCGTTTCTACGTATGCTGAGATTGAAAAATTCATAGTTGACAGAATTAAATTCTTTAACGACCACGGCTGTCGCCTTTCCGACCACGCGCTTGAATACGTGCCTTACGCGGAAGGCAATCCCGAAGAAGCGTTTAACAAGTTTATGAGTGGAAAACCGCTCGATAAGGCGGAAATCGACGCTTATAAATGTTCTATCTTAAAGATTTGCGCTAAGGAATACGTAAAATACGGTTGGGCAATGCAACTTCACATCGGCGCGCTTAGAAACAACAATTCTAAGATGTACGACCGCTTAGGCCCAGACGTTGGCTTTGACAGTATCAACGACCTTTGCATCGCTGAAAACCTTGCAAAGTTCTTAAACAGTTTAGAAAAGGACAACGTTTTACCAAAGACTATTTTATATACTCTTAACCCCAAAGACAATTACGTTTTAGCGACCATGCTCGGCAACTTCCAAAACGGAGATATCCCCGGCAAAATTCAGTTTGGTTCGGGTTGGTGGTTCAACGACCAACGCGACGGTATGCTCGACCAAATGCGCTCGCTTGCAAACCTTGGTATGATAGCGCGTTTCGTTGGTATGCTTACCGACAGTAGAAGTTTCGTATCTTACACGCGCCACGAATATTTTAGAAGAATAATGTGTAACTTAATCGGCGAGTGGGTTGAAGACGGCGAATACCCCAAAGACTTTAAGTATTTAGAAAAAATCGTTAAGGGCATAGCGTATGAAAACGCTAAAAACTACTTTAGATTTTAATCTTTAAAACAATACAAAGACCGTGGCAGTTTTGCCACGGCTTTTTAATGCAAAAGTAATTCAATGTTTTTGTACTTATTGTTTTTTTGTTAACTGGGAAAAAGTATTTTATTTTAAAATATCTAACGCCATTAGAAAACCAAATCTAAACCCTTCTTCATAAGCATTAGCAGAATTTAGTGCGCTCATCTCTCCTATCTGCGCATTCAACTTGCTGTATAAATCAGTAATATTATCATCATTTTCAATAAGTTTTAAAAATTTCTCTTCACTTTCAACAACTTTTAGCAAAACGTTACTTTCTTCTTCACTTAATCTTATACTCTCACAATTTCCACGATTACCGTAAAACATTTCTTTTATCGCCGAATAATTTTTCATAACAACTCCACAAATTTTTTAATTGCACCTATATGGGTGCACTTATAATATAAACTATTGTTATAATATTGTCAACAGTTTTGCACTTAATTAGGAACAAAAGGTATAAAATATGAATATAGAAATTGAAAAGAAAGTTGGTAGCAATATCCGCACGTTAAGAGAAAAGATGAGTATGACGCAAGAAACTCTTGCTACTAAATTGCAAATTTTAGGTTGTGATATAACTCGTAGTGCGATAGCAAAGATAGAAGTTGGTCAGCGCCATTTATATCCCGATGAAATAATCTGTATTAAATCTGTTCTTGGAGTTTCTTATGACGAGATTTTTAACGTTTAATTTTTAATGGTTTAATATAGCACGTAAAAACGCGGTGGAATTCCACCGCGTTTTTTTACTTTAATTATACTTTACGAATATGAAAGAATTTGCTTTTCCGCCCTTTAAAACCACCTTATTGCCGAGTTTTCTAACTTTTAAGGTGCTGTCGGACGAGTATAGAACGGAAAGTTTTTTATCACTTAAATCAACCGAGTATTCAAACGATTTTTCTTCGGTTTTTTCCTTGAATAAAATTAGGTAACCGCCGTCTTTTCCACTTGCGTTAAAGCCTGTAAATCCTATACCGCTAGGCCTATCGCCGATAGGCTCGATAAAGCATTCCGCTAAAGATTTTCTTTCCTTTTTGTAAATGGAAATTATATTTTTTAACTTAACTTTATCTTCTTCGTTAAGGTTTTGCATTTCCATCCACATAAGCGGATTTGCAACCATTGAAACGGCAAATGCGTAGTCTTGCGTGTAGGTGCTTGGCGCAAACGCATCGCCCTTGTAACTATCTGGCTCAACGCCGACGTTCGTAACTTCTATTTGGAAACGCTGAGTGGGAACGTACTTTGATAAATCCCACAAGTTTCTAAGCGTTCTATACGGATAATACGTTCTAGACTTTACAAACCTGTTTTCTAAGAAAAGGTTGCCAAACTCTCTCATATATAAGTATCCAAAGCGCTTTCCCGCCGTGATATCCATATTGATTTTAATCTTTTTATCCGTTCCCTTTCTTATTTCGTTTAAAATTTTGTAAACGTTGTCTTCACAAAGTTTATTCTTTATTCTAATTCCGTCAATTTTGAAAGTGGAAACGCCGTGTTTATTGTAAAGTTCAATGACGTTTTTAATATCCGTTTGCAAATATTTATAATCATCCGTTGCGTCACACGAATACCACAAGCCTATTTCAGCACCTATTTCCTTGCCTTTTTCAAGCACGGGAACTAAGCCGTTTGGGAACGTTTCTCTAACTTCCCAGAAATCTTTCTGCTGGTCGTACATACCTTCGCCGATTTGCGCTCCACCCTTTTTAACTTTCGAGCCCGCGGTGTGACCTTTTTGCCAACCGTCGTCAAGTTGAATAACGTCAACGCCTAAAAATTCAGCCGTTTCGAGTTCTTTGAGCATAAATTCTTCGTTGATACACTTATCGGCGTTGCCGTCGCCCCAAGTGTTAGAGAGAATTTGCGGATAGCGTTGAACGGAAGATACTCCCCTTAAATAATAATCGTGGTAATCTTTGATTACCGAATTTTTATTGCCAACGACTACGCACGCACCGTATAAAACGACGTCTTCCGTTATATCAAAAGGCTTAGAAAAATCTAAACCGATACCAGTTATAGCAACCGTTCTATGTTTATTAAAGAAGAAGTCAAAATCTTTATTTCCAGTTTGAGCGATTTTACAAGGCGCTTCCTTTATAAGCATTAACGCTTGATTATTAGCAAAGTCGTCAACGATAAAGATATTGCCTTGATAATTTTTTGCCCAAGGACTGAAAAGTTCAAAAGTCTTTTCGGTTTTAACGAGATTGTGATCGTCCGTCGCGTCGAAGAGTTCAACTTGAGTAAGGTTTAAATGGTTTTCGTAAAACGGAACGCCTACGATACTAGCGTTTTCGGGTATCCATTCTTTCATTATAACCGTCTTTCCACCTAAAACGCCGTCGGGGATAAGTTCGCTGGAAGTTTTAACGTGGCAATTAAAACGTCCGCTTAGGCGAACTTTAACGCTAAATGCGGGCAAGTTTTCGTGAAGAGAAATAGTATAGAAAATACTTGCGCTTTCCGTTTTGAAAGTAATATTTAGTAAACCTTTATCACTACCGTCTTCGTTTTTATCAAGCGAAGTTTCAAACGAAACGCTAGCGTTATCGTAATCAAAACCAGGGATATAAACTATCGGCAAATTTTCTTCGCCGTTAGTAAAAATATATCCCGATTTTTTATTTTTAAGGTTTTTTAAAAAAACCTTACCACCCACGCTTGTTAAGGTGAGTTCTATTTTAGAATTGCCGAATATACAGCCGTTTTCAACGCTATTAAAATAAATATCTTTAATCATATCAACCTATTTTCAAACGCTAAGCGTATTCCCATATTTTTAAGCATATTACACGCGTTTTTAACGCGCGGTGCTTTGTATTCGCGAACGTTGTGTCCGTCAAAACCGACGGAAAGCCTAACGCCCGACTGCTTGATTATTTCTTGTTGACGTTTGTTCTTGAAAAACTCGGTGACGTAGTCGTGAGTTTTAAAGGAATGAAGACTGTCAAAGTTAACGTTTATTTCCCAGAAAATTCCCATTTCCGCCATTTTTCTAAAATATCTAAGCGGATCTTCGCCCAAACGGTCGATAAACCTAAACATATCGGTGTGAGCGATACCGACTGGGCATTTAAGTCTCTTTGCAAACGAGAAGATATCCCCCCTTGCCGTTGAACGCCCAACTTGATCTAAGTTTTCAACTAATGCAAAGTCGAACATAGAAACGTCGGCGCTATCGGGAAGAGCGTAACTGTCGTTACCCATAAGCGTTGAAACTTCTATTCCGCAAAGTATTTTAATTCTGTTTCTATACTTATCTCTAACGGCGCTCATATGATCGTAATAACGCTGAAGCGTTAAACCGTAATCTGCGGAAAGATTAGTGCCCCTATCGTAGCAAAATTCTTTGCGCGCACAACCAACGCCGTAACTATGGTCGCAAAAACCGAGCATTTGAATACCGCCTGCTATTGCAGTTTCAACAACCTTTTCAGGCTTGTCACTGCAACAGAAAGAGTAATACGTATGAGCGTGTAAATCTTGAATAATCATAACTCTTTTTTGCTACCTCCTAGTATACGAATTTGATGCTTCCGTCGTCAAGTTCTGGCGGTGGGAAACTGTCGGTTACGACTAAGTCGAATTCCTTTAAATCTTTAGCGCGATAGGTGGCGCTGGCTTCAAACTTAGTATGGTCAATAATTAAAATTCTTTTTTGAGAACGTTCAAACGCCGCTCTCTTAATTTCTTTTTGATCGAGTGAACGCTCGTGCGTTGCTCCGTTTATAACGCACGCACAAGAACTGAGCATTAAGTCAAACGAGAAATCTTCAAGTTGCTTAGCCGTCCAACTGCCTTGCGTTGAGTTGGTGTTGTACTGCACCGCTCCGCCGAGTAGTATCAGCGTTACGTTCGGTTTTTTGGAAAGTTGAATTGCCGTTTGCAAGTTGTTGGTAACTACCGTCTTGTACGAAAAGTCCATCTTCTCGGCTAGGGCGAGCGCCGTTGAAGAACTGTCGATAAACACCGACTTGAACGGCGGAATATGCGGAAGCGCCTTGCTCGCTGCCCTATCCTTTTCACCGGGGTTTCTCTCCATTCGGTAAAAGAGTGAGTACTCTTCGGAGTTCTCTGGAAGGAACGCACCGCCGTGACTTCTCTCGACGAGCCCCATATCCTTCATCTCGGCAAGGTCACGACGAATGGTTGCTTCACTTACGAAAAATATATTCGCAAGTTCAGAAACGGTAACTTTTTTTTGTTCTTTGATTATACCTAAAATTCCGTCCTGTCTCTCGTTGAGCGCCATAACCTTACCCCCTTTTTCCGAATTTTTATAAAAAAACACCTAATTTTGTTCATTTGTGTTCATTTATGTTCATATTGTAACACTAAAAAGTTTTTTTGTCAACATAATGAACATATATGGACAAAAACGAAAATATATGTTATCATTTTGGCAAGAAGAAGTTTATATATACCGTTCATTTGAACAAAAAACGCAAATCTATAAAAATAAGGAGCAATGAAAAATGAAAATTCTTGTTGTAAACGCAGGTAGTTCTTCGCTTAAATATCAACTCTTTGATATGTCTACCAACACCGTTTTAGCAAAAGGCAACTGCGAACGCATCGGAATTGACGGCGTTATCACTCACAAGTGCCCCGGCAAGCCCGACTACAAAGTAAACGCAGACTTCCCCGACCACAGAGCGGCAATCAAACTCGTTCTCTCGCTTTTGACTGATAGCGAAAAAGGCGTTATCTCTTCCGTTGACGAAATCGTTGCGGTTGGCCACAGATTCGCTCACGGCGGTGAAATTAAAAAATCGACCGTTCTTGGCGACGAAGAAATGAAGTATCTTGAAAGCATCGTGGGTATCAACCCCTTACACGGTCCGCCGGCAATCAACGGTTTCAAGGCTTGCAAAGAAGTTATGCCGAACATCAAGCACGTTGGCGTGTTCGATACTTCTTATTATTCAACTATGGAACCCCACGCTTACGTTTATCCTATCCCTTACGAACTTTACGAAAAGTACAAAATTAGAAGATACGGTTTCCACGGAACTTCACACAGATACGTTGCTGGCGTTGCAATGGATATGCTCGGCAACAAGAATTCAAAAATCATCACTTGCCACTTAGGTAACGGCTCGTCAATCACGGCAACCTTAAACGGCAAGGCTATCGATACTTCAATGGGCTTTACCCCGCAAGACGGCGTACCCATGGGTACTCGAAGCGGTGCTATCGACCCGACCATCGTTCCCTACATTGAAAAGGTTATGGGAATTTCGGGCGAAGAAGCAGATAAACTTATAACCAAGCAAGGCGGTTTACTTGGCGTTTCCGGTATTTCGAGCGACTGCCGTGATATTAGAGCAGCTGCTAAAGAAGGAAACGAAAGAGCAATACTCGCCCTTCAAATTTTAAAACACAACATCAAAAAGATTATCGGTTCTTACGTTGCTGAAATGAACGGCGTTGACGCGATAGTCTTCACCGCAGGTATCGGCGAAAACGATAGAGCACTTCGCGAAGAAGTTGCAGGCGAACTTTCGTTCTTGGGCGTTGATTTTGATAAGAACGCAAACGATACTATTCCGTCGGGTACGGCTGGCGAGATAAGCGCAAAGGGCAGTAAAGTTAAAGTTTACGTTATCCCCACCAACGAAGAGTACATGATCGCACTCGACACCTTAAACTTAGCAAAATAAAAAATATATAAAATAATATAAAGGAAAAGGAAAATTATGAAATCACCATTTGAAATTAGAAAGGAAATTTGTGAAGTAGGCCATAAGTTATGGTTAAAAGGATTCGTTGCTGCTAACGACGGTAACATTTCCGTAAAACTTAACGAAAACGAATATCTCTGCACCCCGACTGGCGTATCTAAGGGTTCTTTAACTCCCGATATGATCATCAAAGTTGACAAAAACGGTAACAAACTCGAAGGTAAACTCAATCCGTCTTCTGAAATCAAGATGCACATGAGAGTTTATCGTGAACGCCCTGACGTTAACGCAGTAGTTCACGCTCACCCCCCTGTATCAACTGCTTTCACCGTTGCTGATATTGACCTTGATCAATACATTCTTCCCGAAGCAGTTTTAACTATCGGTGACGTTCCCACTTGTGATTACGGTACTCCGTCTACTATGGAAATTCCCGATTCACTTGATCCGTACATTCAAAACCACGACGCGTTCTTACTTAGAAACCACGGCGCGTTAACCGTTGGTTGCGACCTTACTAAAGCGTTCTTTATCATGGAAGAAGTTGAATTCAACGCAGTTATTTGCAAGCACGCAATGGAACTTGGCGCAGTTCACGAAATTCCTGGTCCGCAACTTAAAAAACTTATGGAACTTAGAAAGAAGATGAACCTTCCCGGTCGTCACCCTGGTATCGACTACGGCGATCAAACTACTACCGCAGTTAACGTTTCTAAGGACGAACTCGTTGACGCTATTACTAAAAAGGTTCTCGACGCTCTTAATAAATAATTTCGCCTTATAAGGAGAAAAACTATGGCAATTAATTGGACTGACGCTCAGATAGAACAAGTCGTTAACGCCGTAATTAAAAATTTGGGTGTTACCCCTTCATCAACCGCAAGTAGCGAAGGTTGGGATTCCACTCAATATAACGGACGTAAACTAATCGGTGTCTACGCCGATATGAACGACGCTATCGACGCTGCGACGGCAGGCTATAAAGCCGTTCGCGCAATGCGACTTGAAGAGCGTGAAAAAATCATAACTGAAATTAGAAAACTTTGCCGTGAAGAAGCGCCTATTATGGCAAAAGTCGGCGTAGCCGAAACTAAGATGGGCAGAGTTGACCATAAAACTGCTAAACACATTCTCGTTGCCGATAAAACTCCCGGCACGGCGGACGTGGTTAGCGCAGTTAAAACCGGTGACTACGGTCTTACCCTTACTGAAATGGCTCCGTTCGGCGTAGTTGGTAGCATTACACCAAGTACCAACCCGTCGGAAACGGTTATCTGCAACAGTATCGGTATGATAGCGGCGGGCAACGGCGTTGTATTCAACCCACACCCGAACGCTATTGCAACTTCAAACTACGCAGTTGACCTCGTTAACAGGGCGTGCTACAACGCGGGCGGTCCTAAGGTGCTCGTAGCGTCGGTTGTAAAACCCACGCTCGACACCGCTCAAATTATGTATAAGCACCCAGCGATTAGACTTTTAGTTTGTACTGGTGGCCCGGGCGTTGTTAAATCAGTTTTATCTAGCGGTAAAAAGGCTATCGGCGCTGGCGCTGGCAATCCCCCCGTTATCGTTGACGATACGGCAGACGTTAGAAAGGCTGGTAAAGACATTATCGACGGCTGTACTTTCGATAACAACCTTCCCTGTATTGCTGAAAAGGAAGTGTTCGCGTTTAGTAACATTGCCGACGAACTTATCGATTCAATGATCGCAAACGGCGCGTACAAAATCAACGCACAACAAGCCGATGCACTTTCTAAAATCGTTCTTACCGAAGTTAAAAACCCCAAAACTGGAATTACCAAGAAAACGGTTAGCCGTGACTGCGTTGGTAGAGACGCCAAGGTTTTACTTGCTAAAATCGGCGTTAACGTTGGCGATGAAGTTCGTTGCATTATCTGTGAAGCGAACTTTGAACACGATTTCGTTCAACACGAACTCATGATGCCTATCCTTCCTATAGTTAGGGTTTCTAACATTGACGAAGCCATTGACCTTGCGGTTAAAGCGGAACACGGAAACCGCCACACCGCACATATGCACTCTAAAAACATCGACAACCTTACCCGCTTTGCAAGAGCAGTTGAAACGACAATTTTCGTTAAGAACGCTCCCTCTTACGCAGGCATAGGTTTCGGCGGTGAAGGTCACACCACTTTCACTATCGCAGGCCCGACTGGCGAAGGCTTGACGAGTGCAAGAAGTTTCACGAGATATCGCCGTTGCGTTATGAGTGACAACTTTAGAATTATCTAATATTTATTATATAAGGAAAAGGAGAAACACTATGGATATCACTTCTTCTCAAGTAGAAAGTATAGTTCGTAAAATACTCGGTGAAATAAACGGTGGTTGTTCTTCTTGCTCGTCTTGTAACGGAGAAATCCCCAAGACTGCAAAGGTTGCAATGCTCACCGCTCAAAAGCACATCGAAGTTAAAGAATATCCCGTTCCCGCTCTTCAAGACGACGACATTTTAGTTAAAATCGAAGGTTGTGGCATTTGCGGAACGGACGTTCACGAATGGAAAGGCGACCCCTTCGGTATTATCCCCGTAACTCTCGGCCACGAAGGTACTGGTGAAATTATTGCCCTTGGTAAAAACATCAAGAAAGACACCGCTGGTAACCCCATCAAAGTTGGCGATAAAATCGTTACGAGCGTTATAAGTTGCGGTGACTGTTATATCTGTCGTAACCAACCTGCAAACACCAACCTTTGCGATAAGCAAGGCGTGTTCGGTCTTATTCAACATAACGACGCTAACCCCTTAACCGGTTGGTTTGCAACCCACCTTTTAATTAGAGGCAAAGGTTCTACGTATTTCGTAGTAAACGATCTCGACCTTCAAGAAAGAATGCTTTTAGAACTTGCGTGCGTTTGCGTTCACGCTTTAAAGAGAGCAAATTCAACAGGTCTTATCAACTTCAACTCTAAGGTGTTAATTCAAGGTTTAGGTCCAGTTGGTCTTGTAATGACAGCCGTTTTAAGAGCGGCAGGCGTTAACCACATCATCGCTATCGACGGAACTCCTATGAGACTTGAAATGGCTAAAAAGATGGGCGCTAAGACGGTTATTAACTTTAAAGAAGTTCCCACACTCGAAGAAAGAGTTAAACTTGTAAAGAGCGTAGCGAACGGCGTTGGCGCAGATTTCGCGTTCCAATGCACGGGCGCACCCATGGCTGCGAAAGATATATTTGAATATATTCGTCGCGGTGGCGGTCTTTGCGAAATGGGCTTCTTCGTAAACAACGGCGAATACAACGTTAACCCCCACTTTGCAATGTGCAATAAGGAAATTACCTTAGTTGGTTCTTGGGATTATAGTGCAGACGATTACCCGACGACTATGGCGTTCCTTCGCCAAGCACGTGAAATGAATATTCCCATCAAGGAACTCATCACTCACACCTATCCGCTTGATAAACTCAACGAGGCAATGGAAACCAACGTTGCTCAAAAAGGCATTAAGATTTGCTACGTTCCCGATTAATAGGAGAATTGTATGGCACTCGGAATGATAGAAGTTTTCGGTTTTGCGACTGCGATAGTCGTAGCCGATAAGATGGCAAAAGCGGCGGACGTAACCGTCGTTGCTATCGATAAAAACAAACCTGCCGCTGGCGACGACGCTCGCGTTCCCTTGGTTATGGCAATCAAAATCGAAGGTGACGTAGGCGCGGTTGAATCGGCAATACAAGTGGGAAAACAAGAAGCGGAACTTCGCGGATTGTACGTTACCCACAAGGTTATAGCAAGGCAAAGTCCTGACATTGAGTGGTTTGCAAGACTCAACGCTCTAGGCAAAGATAAATTAAGATAAAATTTTTATAAAGGAGAAATATTATGAAGGAAGCATTAGGAATGGTAGAAACCAGAGGTTTAGTTGCAGCTATCGAAGCAGCAGACGCAATGGTTAAAGCAGCAAACGTTGTTTTAATCGGTAGCGAAAAGATCGGTAGCGGACTCGTAAGCGTTATGGTTCGCGGTGACGTTGGCGCTGTTAAGGCTGCTGTTGAAGCAGGTTCTGCAGCTGCAACTGCTCTCGGCGAAGTTATCGCTACTCACGTAATCCCCAGACCGCACAACGACGTAGAAAAACTTCTTCCCGCTATTAAGTAAGATAGATTAAGGAGAAAGTATGAAAGCAATTGCGTTACTTGAAGTTCAGGCTATGGTTGCCGCCATTACAGGACTTGACGCCATGGTCAAAGCCGCCAACGTAAAACTTATACACGTTGAGAAGCGACTAGGCGGAAGACTTGTAACCGTTGTTGTCGAAGGCGAAGTTTCAGCCGTAACCGCAGCGCTTGAAGCAGGCGCGGCGGCAGCGGCGGAAGTAGGCAACGTAAAGGTTCGCGAAGTTATCGCGCGCCCGCACCCCGACGTTATGAAATTTTTAACGACGGGCTAATAAAGTTACTCGGGCTTAAAGCCCCTAAACAAAATATATATTTTAAAGGAGAACTATAACTATGATGGAAGCATTAGGAATGGTAGAAACCAGAGGTTTAGTTGCAGCTATCGAAGCAGCAGACGCAATGGTTAAAGCAGCAAACGTTGTTTTAATCGGTAGCGAAAAAATCGGTAGCGGACTCGTAAGCGTTATGGTTCGCGGTGACGTTGGCGCTGTTAAGGCTGCTGTTGAAGCAGGCTCTGCAGCTGCTACTGCTCTCGGCGAAGTTATCGCTACTCACGTTATCCCGAGACCGCACGCAGACGTAGAAAAACTTCTTCCCGCTATTAAGTAATTTTAAGAGCATAGGAATTTACCGAAGTATCCGTTAATGCGGATACTTCGGGAGTTTTTCTAACAATTATCCCCACTCAAAATTTACGGAGAAAAATTATGATAGTTACTCAATCTCAAATAGAAGAACTCGTTAAACGCGTTCTAGACGGAATTATTCGCGATAAAGATAATATTAAACTCGGCGAAATTCCCGTTGGCGTTTCGAATAGACACATACATCTTAATAAGCAAGACCTTGAGACTTTGTTCGGTAAGGATTATAAACTCACTCCGTTTAAGGACTTGTCTCAACCCGGTCAGTACGCTTGCAAGGAAACTTTAACCATAGTCGGCCCGTCTCTTCGCCCCATTGAAAAGGTAAGGGTTTTAGGACCGCTTAGAAGTCACTCCCAAGTGGAAATTTCCCAAACGGACTCGTTCGTTTTAAAAAACCGCCCGCCCGTTAGAGAATCGGGAAATATTAAAGGTTCTGCAGGCATTACGATAATAGGACCTAAAGGTGCGGTTCAACTCAAAGAAGGTTGCATTATTGCAAACCGCCACATCCATATGTCGCCGTTCGACGCGGAGTTTTTCGGCGTGAACGACGGTGATAAAGTAACCGTTGACGTGGTTGGTCAAAAAAGTACCCGTTGGTACGACGTTCAAATCCGCGTAAACAAAGATTTTAGACTTGAAATGCACATTGATACAGACGACTCTAACGCTACTTGCATCGGCAACGGCGCAAAAGTGAGAATCGTCAAGGAGTAAGAAGTGTTAAAAGGTATTATTAGAGGAAACGTTGTTTCCACGAGAAAAAAAGAAGAACTTGTCGGCGCTAAGTTTATGGAAGTTCAAATCATAGAGAACGGAACTATCACCGATAAGTACTTAATCGCTATTGATTCAGTAGGCGCAGGTATCGGCGAAACCGTCCTTATTACGACCGGCAGTTCCGCAAGACTTGCTCTCACTAACGTTAACGCGCCTTGCGACGCTGTTATCGTAGGTATTGTAGATTGATTTTTTAATTATTATGGACTTGAAAACTAAGATGAGGGACGCAGGCATCGTCGGTGCTGGTGGCGCAGGCTTTCCGTCGTACGCAAAACTTGCTGACGGCGCGGAAATTCTCGTTATCAACGGCGCTGAGTGCGAACCCCTACTCTATACTGATTATATTCTCTTGAAAAAAGAGATGGACGGCGTTCTTTCGGGAATAAGCGCAGTTCTTAACTACCTTTCGGTGGGGAAAGCGCTTCTTTGCGTAAAAGATCACACCGCCAAAAAATTAAATATTAAAGACGGCACTATTTTAGCCGACAAAATCTCGTTAAAAGTTCTTCCCGACGTCTATCCTATGGGCGACGAAATTAGCCTTATTTATCAGGCTACGGGAAAAGTCGTTAAACCCGGAAATCTTCCCATTACAGCGGGCGTTATCGTTTATAACGTAGAAACGGTTTTAAACGTTTCAAACGCGCTACTTAAAAACGAACCTTTAACTGAAAAGTGGTTGACGGTTGGTGGCGATATTCAAAAGCCGATAGTTACCAAAGTTCCGCTTGGAACTAAGGTTGAAGATTTATTTAAAGTCTTAGGCGTAACGGTTGACGATAACCACGTTTTACTTGACGGCGGTCCGTCAATGGGAAAGGTAATCGACCCAGAGAAAGCTGTTATCACGAAGACTACTAAGGGACTTTTAGTTCTTCCTAAGAGTATTCCTGCCGTTGAAATGAAGTTTTTAGACGGAGCAAAATCGGTAGCGAGAGCGGAGACGGCTTGCTGTCAATGCACAAGGTGCACCGACCTTTGCCCAAGGGGACTTTTAGGTTATCCCTTAGAACCGCACAAAATGGTGAGAACTGCGAAAAACGCCGTTAAAATCTCGCCCGAAATGGTAATTTCAGCAACGCTTTGTTGTGGTTGCGGAATTTGTGAAACGCTTGCTTGTTGCCAAGGAATTTCCCCCAAAGCAGTTATTAACGAATACAAGGTTTTACTTGCAAAAGAGAAACTTAGATTCGTAGGTAAAGAAGAAGTTTCACCGCATAGAGAAAGAGAATATCGCATGATACCGTCGGATAGATGGCAGTCGGTATTAGGCGTTAAAAAATACGATAAAGTAGCCGAGTTCATCGGCGAACTTAAAGACTTTTGTAAGGTTGAAATCAACCTTCGCCAACACATAGGCGCACCTTCCGTTCCAAGTGTAAAAACGGGCGATAGGGTGGTTAAAGGTCAAATTATAGCAAATGCAAACGAAGGGCTTTCGTTACCGCAACACGCGTCGATAGACGGAATTGTTACGGTGTACGACAGCAAAATAACGATAGAAAATAAGTAGGTAAAAAGCAATGTACAACTCAATCGGAGTGATTGAACTTAAAAACGTACCCAAGGGTATTGAAGCCGCGGACGACGCGCTCAAAAGCGCAGGCATCGAAATGGTTTCTTCCCATCCGTCTTGCCCAGGTAAGTACGAGATTATTTTAACGGGTTCTATATCAAACGTAACGGCTGCAGTAAACCACGTTAATCAAAAATTCGACGGATACGTTATCGACTCTTCGATAATGGGTAGAATCGACCAGCAAGTAGTTTCCGCACTCTTTGGAACTGGCGTTGGAAGTAAGAGCGGTTCGCTAGGCGTATTAGAAACCTTCTCCGCCCCGACTATTATCAAAGCCGCGGATATCGCGGTTAAAACTGCAAAGGTTGAAATTTTCGACCTTAGAGTTTCAAGGGGTATGGGCGGTAAAGGCGTAGTGATGATAACCGGTGAAGTCGGCGACGTAACCGCCGCTATCGAAGCGGGCGCTGATTACGCTAAGAGTTTAGGTCAACTCTCCGCAACTTCCGTTATCGCATCTCCACACCAAGGTATTTGGGAACAGTTATAATTTTTTTTAAGGCTTTATTATGGAAAATATTAGATTCGTTATTGAAAAAAGTTCAAGAATACAAAACTTAATAGACGACCTTTATAAAGAAATGCCCGAAATCGAGTCCGCTCGCGGTATGCTCGTTACGGAAAGTTATAAAGAGACGGAAAATTTGCCTATTATCAAGCGCCGTAGCGCTTGTTTTAGCCATATTTTAAGAAATATTCCCATCGTAATTCGCGATAGAGAACTCATCGTTGGTAGCGCGACTATTCATCCGCGCGGTTGCCAAGTTTTCCCCGAGTACTCTTTCGAGTGGTTAGAAGCGGAGTTTGACACCGTTGAAAAGCGTGCCGCAGACCCCTTCTATATCAGCGAACAAACTAAAAAAGAACTTCGCGAAGCGTACACGTACTGGAAAGGTAAGACGACTAGCGACCTTGCTAAGTCCTTTATGGACGAAAGGGCGTACGAAGCCTTCGTTACCCACGGAATGTTTACCCCCGGTAACTATTTCTACAACGGTATCGGCCACGTTAACGTAAACTACGAAAAGGTTTTAAAAATAGGCTATCGCGGTATCATTGAAGAAGCGAAAAACGCTAAGGAAAAAGTTGAAGTTTACTGCCCTGAATACATGCAGAGAATCAACTTCCTTGACGCCGTTATCGAAAGCGCCGAAGCAGTTATCGAATACGCTAAGAGATATTCCGCTTTAGCGTACGAACTCGCTGAAAAGGAAAGAGACTACACCCGCCGTGAAGAACTTTTACAAATTGCTAAGAACTGCGAAAGAGTTCCCGAATTTGGCGCAACGAGTTTCTACGAAGCGTGTCAATCGTTCTGGTTTATACAACTTTTACTTCAAGTTGAATCGAGCGGTCACTCAATTTCCCCTGGTCGTTTCGACCAGTATATGTATCCTTTCTACAAAAAGGATTTAGACTCAGGCAAAATCACCGTTGAAAAAGCCCAAGAACTTATCGACTGTATTTGGGTTAAACTCAACGATATAAATAAAGTTCGTGACGCCGTTTCGGCGGACGGCTTTGCCGGTTACGGTATGTTCCAAAACCTTATCGTAGGCGGTCAAGATACTAGGGGCGTTGACGCTACGAACGACTTGTCGTTTATGTGCTTAGAAGCGTCTATGCACGTTCCCCTTCCCCAACCTTCTATCTCTATTAGAGTTTGGAACGGTTCTCCCCAAGATTTACTCATTAAAGCGGGCGCTTTAACAAGGCTTGGAACCGGTCTTCCCGCATACTATAACGACGAAGTTATAATACCTTCCATTATGAGCCGTGGCGTTACGCTTGAAGACGCTAGAGACTACTGCATCATCGGTTGCGTTGAACCCCAAAAAGGCGGTAAGACGGACGGTTGGCACGACGCTGCGTTCTTCAATATGTGTAGACCTATGGAACTCGTGTTCACTCAAGGCGTGGACAAGGGTAAGCAAATAGGTCCTAGAACGAAAAACGTTTACGAAATGACTTCGTTTGAAGAGTTCTACGACGCGTATAAAGAACAACAAGCGTACTTTATAAAACTCTTAGTTAACGCAAACAACGCCATCGACGTTGCGCACGCAACTAGATGCCCTCTCCCCTTCCAGTCTTCAATGGTTGCGGACTGTATCGGTAGGGGTAAATCCCTTCAAGAAGGCGGTGCAATTTACAATTTCACAGGTCCGCAAGGCTTTGGTATCGCCAACAACACCGACGGTTTAATCGCAGTTAGAAAACTCGTGTTTGAAGATAAGACTTTAACCATGAGAGAGTTTAAAGAAGCGATGGACAACAACTTTGGTTACGGTTATACCGGCGCAGGCGCTGAAAACTTAACAAGAGATATCGCCAAAGAACTCGCTAGCAAGGGTATCCCCGTAAACGAAGAAATCGTTTCGGCAATCTATCGTAGCGTTACGACTGCCGGTACTTTAACCGATAGTGAAAAACGCAAATATAGAGAAGTTAAACGCCTTATAGATGAAGATTGCCCCAAATACGGCAACGACATTTTTGAAATTGATATGTTTGCGCGCGACGTTGCAAACACGTATACTAAAGAAGTTGAAAAGTATCGCAACCCGCGTGGTGGAGTATTCCAAGCAGGTTTATATCCAGTATCGGCAAACGTTCCCCTTGGAACTCAAACTGGTGCAACCCCTGACGGTAGACTTGCTTTCACGCCTATTGCAGACGGTATCGGCCCTGCGTCCGGCAGAGATAAAAAAGGTCCTACCGCTACTGCTAACTCGGTTGCTAAACTTGAACAAGACGTTGCAAGTAACGGAACTCTTCTCAACCAAAAGTTCCACCCGTCCGCACTTCAAGGAGCACAAGGGCTTGCAAAGTTCGTTGCGCTTATCCGCTCTTACTTTGACCAAAAGGGTATGCACGTTCAATTCAACGTCGTAACCAGAGAAACGCTTCTTGACGCGCAAAAGAACCCCGAAAACTACAAGACGTTAGTAGTTAGAGTAGCAGGATATTCCGCACTCTTTACTTCACTTAGCAAATCTTTACAAGACGATATTATCGCTAGAACTGAACAAGGATTTTAATAATGGATTACTTAAACACCAAAGGCAGAATATTTAATATTCAACGGTTCTCTATTCACGACGGGCCGGGCATTAGAACAATCGTTTTTTTCAAGGGTTGTTTTATGCGTTGCGCTTGGTGTTGCAATCCCGAATCGCAAAAGTACGATATTGAAACGCTTTACGAAAACGGCGTTCCTAAAACGGTTGGTAAAGACGTTACCGTTAGCGAACTTATGCCCGAAATTTTATCCGACGTTCAGTACTATCGCCGTAGCGGTGGTGGCGTAACCTTATCGGGTGGCGAAGTTCTCGCTCAACCTGAGTTTGCAAGAGATTTATTAAGGGCTTGCAAAAACGCAGGGCTACACACCGCTATCGAAACGACGGCTAACGCGCCTTACGAAGTTATCGAAAAGGTTTTACCCTATCTCGACCTTTGCTTAATGGACGTCAAGCACTTAAACAGTGCAAAACATAAAGACTACACGACGTCTGGCAACGAAAGAATACTTGAAAACGCTAAGAAAATAGCAAATAGCGGTGTTGAACTCATAATTAGAACACCCGTTATTCCAACGTTTAACGATACCGCTGAAGAAATTAAGGCGATATCCAAGTTTGCATCAACCTTGCCAAACGTAAAAGAACATCACTTACTTCCCTATCACAGACTTGGGCAAGACAAATATTCAGGGCTTCATAGAGACTATTCCTTAAAGGATATCGAACCGCCCACGAAAGAGAAGATAGAATATTTGAAATCGGTTGCCGAAGAGAGCGGGCTTAAAATTCAAATCGGTGGTTAATCAATAGGTGAAATTATGGAAATGCACGATAAAATGAGAATTATTCAGGAATTCGTTCCTGGTAAACAAATAACGCTTTGCCACATCATAGCAAACCCCGGCGAAACGCTTTATACTAAACTCGGTTTAGACCCGACTGGCGATTACACTCGTAGCGCAATCGGCGTTTTCACCGTTATTCCTTACGAAAGCGCGGTAATTGCCGCAGACATCGCTATGAAATCTTCAGGCGCTGAAGTCGGTTTCGTTGATAGATTTACGGGCACTCTTATCATTACTGGTAGCGTATCGTCAGTAGAGGCTGCTTTCAACGCAATCAACGATTACTTTAAAAACAAACTCGGCTATATTTGTTGCGACGTAACGAAAACCTAAAAACTAACCTATAAGTCGATAAACTATGAAAAAAATTATGCTTTTCGGCAGAGTTGGCGCAGGTAAAACGACTTTAAAACAAGCGCTACTTGGCGAAGAAATCAAGTACGATAAAACTCAATACGTATACTATTTTGATACCGTTATCGACACGCCGGGCGAATACACCGAACGCCGTGAAACGAGCGGAGCGCTCGCGCTTTACGCTTACGAAGCGGACGTCGTTGGTTTAGTTTTATCCGCTAACGAGCCGTATTCTATTTTCTCGCCGTGTTTAACTAGTATGGTCAACCGCGAAGCAATAGGAATTATAACGGGTATAGACAAGCCCGACGCCAACGTTACTCGCGTTGCAAACTGGCTTAAACTTGCAGGTTGCAAAAAGATTTTTCCAGTAAGTTCTATAACTGGCGAAGGCATAGAAGAACTAGTAAAGTTTTTAAGTGACGACGAAAGTAAAAAGACTTCCGCCGTAAACGAAAAACCTAGCGTTTCGCCTAAAAACCAAACGGTAGAAACCTATCTTTTATAAATTAGGAGTGCTTATGAGCAAAACCAAAGTAATTGCATTTGCCAACAACAAGGGCGGTAGTGGAAAAACCACCACTTGCTCGAACGTCGCTTGCGCTTTGGCGCTTGACGGCAAGAAAGTGTTGATGATCGACGGCGATATGCAACTCAACCTTACCATTTCATACTTTGACGAAGAGAAGGCTTTGTCTTTTGCCGAAAGCGGTAAAAATATCTACTCGGCGATAAAGGACGGCGTTGAACTATCAAAGTGCGTTGCTGAAACTGAGTACGAAGGGCTTGACCTTATTCCGTCGTCTTCGCTTATGAGCGGAATTGAGTTTGAACTCTTTTCAAAGTGGCAAAGGGAAACGGTTTTTAAAAAGATTTTAGAGCCTATTCGCGCAAAAGGTTATTACGATTATATTTTAATAGACGCTCCCCCAACGCTTGGCGGTTGGGTTATGAACGTTTTATGCGCGAGCGACTATTTGGTAATTCCCGTCGAAGCAAGCCCTTGGGGTTTATTCGGTTTGGCAAATATGTTCGAGTTTACCGCTCAAGTTAAAGAGATTTCGCCAAAACTTGAGATTATGGGTATAGCGGTAACTAAGGCGGACGAGAGAAAGAAATATTTCAAGCAAACTCTTGAAACGCTTAAAAATATGGACGGTGTAAGACTTTTCGACACCTACGTTAGAGTTGACAGCACGGTTGAGTGGTCGCAAGACAATTCCGTTCCAGTAGTAGCATTTAAAAAATCGTCGAGAAGCGCACAAGAATACGTAGCGCTCGCAAAGGAGATTGAAAATTATGTCAATAGGTAAAAACGCAATTAAAAGAGTTGAAAACAACGGTTATAGCAAAGTTAAAACCACCGCGCCCGATATGATTAACAGCACGGTTATCGGCGCAACCGACAAGCAAGTTATCGACATGATTGAAAAACAAGTTGCCAAAAAGCCCGCAACAACTAAAAAGACTACTACTGCTAAAAAACCCACTCAAACTACTAAGAAACCCGCAGTTGTAGAAACTAAAAAGGTTGAAGAAATAAAGGCTGAAATCCCCGCTGAAACGGTTAAAGTTGAGCCTATTAAGGAAGAACCCGAAAAGGTGGTTAAAACGGCTAAGAAGCCCGCAAAAAAGGCTAGTGAAAACAAAAACGGAAAGTCTTTCGCTTGTGGCGAAGAACTCCCCGTATACTTACTTTAATTCTTTATAAAATTTTATATATTTACACAGCAAAACGAGGCGCGGTTAGTTTAACCGCGCCTCGTTTTCAGTTATATGCAAAGCGTTGCTTTGCGTTATATGTTGGCGTTGCCAACGTTATATGCTACCTTTGGTAGCGTTGTGATTAATATCTTTTATATAATTTTTCATAGTAAAAAGGTAACGCAAAGTGTTGAATTAAACTAAAAAAGTGGGCAAAGCCCACTTTTTATTTCTTAATTGATTTAAAAATACCGTTAAACAATTCCTTTTCTCTTGGAGATAGAGACCTATAAGTGTTTATAATTTCCTTTTCTTCATTAGAAAAATAAGCATTGCTAGATAAATCTATTATCCCAAAATCGTTTTCACGACCGAGTAAATAATCAACACTAACTTCAAGCGCGTCGGCAAGTTTTACGAGTTGAACTGCAGAAGGCATTGAATTACGGCTATAATAACACGCAATAGTACTTTGTGAAATTCCCGACTTTTTCGCAAGTTCAATTTGCTTACCATTACATTTCAAATCTATAAGTTCACTTAATCTTTCTAAAAACATACGACACCTTAATTGCAAATACAATATTTATTGCAATTGTAATATCAATACCAACATTTCGCTTGACATATTGCACTTGCAATATTATAATCGATAATAATATTGCATTTGCAATTTTAGGGGTGAAATATGAATATAGAAAGACAAAAAAAGTTGCTAAACTATTTATATCCAACAGAAAACGTTAGAAAGTTTTTATGCAACGACTTATATCAAGAATTTGATGAAATATTGAATTCTAGCCTTTGTATTAGTTCAAAAAATATCGTTTCTAAAACAAGACGCGAAAATTATTTAATTATTAAAAATGAAGTGACCAACTTTTTTAACAATAACCCTATTTACTGCGAAAAAATAGCAGAAATGTTAAAAGTAAGTGATTTTTCTAGTGCAATTGACGACATTATTATAGGGTACGTTTTATATTTATCTTGTTCAATTCGCAAATACAATAGAATTGATATATTTCTAGATAAAAAAAGCATTTGTTATTCTCCCATATCAGTTATAGATTTATTATAAAGTTAAAGCGCGATACCCCCTAGGTATCGCGCTTTGTTATTAATATAATAACACTATAAAACGAATGTTTATTTAAACTATATTTAAGGCGTTAAAAACAAGCAAGACAAGGCTCGGCAAGACTTTGACGGACACAATAGACCTTGCTGGTCATTGTGGTCGCAAAGGCTTGACAGTAACGCAGTATTGCGAAGTTTATAACGACTTAAAATCTTTCGTCGATAGTATAAGTATCAACAAGTTCCTTAACCGAATATTTCATATGGTCGGTTTCGGCGTAGGCTTCTTGATATAATCTATCGAGCGTTGCCCAAAGTTTTTCTTCGTCAAGCGCGATAGGTCTTGCAACCGATATAAGTCCGTTTGCAGTCTTTTGCAAACCTTCTTCTTCCATTAAACGCTCTTCGTAAAGTTTTTCGCCAGGCCTAAGCCCCGTGCAAACGATATCGATATCGACGTTTGGCTCGTAACCAGAGAGCCTTATTAAGTTACAAGCAAGGTCGTAAATCTTAACTTGTTCGCCCATATCTAACACGAAGATTTGACCGTTTTTAGCGTACGCGCCCGCTTGAAGTACGAGCGACACCGCTTCCTGTATCGTCATAAAGTATCTAACAACGTCTTTATGCGTAACGGTAACCGGACCGCCTTCTTCAATTTGCTTTTTAAATAAGGGGATTACAGAGCCGTTAGAACCTAAAACGTTACCAAATCTAACCGCAACGAAATTAGTCTTACTGTGCTTTCCTATCGTCTGAATAATCATCTCGCAAATACGCTTGGTTGCTCCCATTATGTTAGTGGGGTTAACCGCCTTATCGGTAGATATTTGAACGAAAGTCTCAACACCGAACTCGTCTGATGCGCGCGCTACGTTGAGCGTGCCGAAAACATTATTTTTAACTGCTTCGTTAGGGCTAGTTTCCATAAGCGGAACGTGCTTGTGCGCTGCCGCGTGGAATACTATTTGTGGACGGTGTTTACTAAACACGTCTCTAATTTTATCCCTTTCTCTAATGTTAGCGATTAAGGTTAAAATCTCAATGTCGGCGTGCTTTCTTATAAGTTCTTGTTCGATTTCGTAAGCGTTGTTTTCGTAGTTGTCTAAAATGATGAGTTTTTTAGGTGAAAAATTTGCTATTTGACGGCAAAGTTCACTGCCTATCGAGCCACCGCCACCCGTAACTAAAACCACTTTACCATCAATGTACCCCTTAATCTCGTTAAGGTCTACTTTTGCCTGTTCTCTTCCCAATAAATCTTTAACGTCAACCGCCTTTAAACTGTCAATCGTTACTTGGCCGTTTGCTAAATCGGAAACGTCTGGAAGTTTTTTAACCACACAACCAGTAACTTTACACTTGCTAACTATCTTTTCAAGTTGCTTTTTCGTTGCCGAAGGAATACAAACGAATATTTCCTTTATCGCGTATTTTTTAGCGAGTTCTTCAATATTATCCGTAGTTCCGCATATTTTAACACCGCAAACGTATTCGCCTTGCTTTTTCAAATCGTCGTCAACGATACACGCGGGAACGTACTTGACGTTTTCTAAAACAGTCATTTCCTTAATAAGATCAACGCCCGCACCGCCTGCACCAACTATCATAACGTGAGTTCTTTGATCGCGCTTGTTGATAATATCTTGGCGAACGACTGATAAAAACTTTCTCAAATAAAGCAATGCAAGCGTCGTAACCACCGCGCAAACCATAAACACTAGAACGCCGTAAAAAGATATTATCCTTTGATTGCTAATAAACGCGAATAAAGCGTTTCCGCCACCCACGGCAATTATAATCGCCATAATGTTTATTGTTTCACTCAAACTTATAAACTTAAACACGACTGAATAGTGCCTAGTGTAATAAAACGCGAACGCAATTACTATAACGTTTACCACCGCCCAAGTTATAGCGGAATAGGTGAGATACTCTTTATTCCCATCTACAACGAGCGCGATGAGCGCCGATACCACGACGGCTAACAAGTCGCCAAACATTACGTAAAACGCATTTCTAATTCTTACGTTGTTTCTTCTTTTCATTTTCCACCGTAACAAAAAATATAATAAAACTACGATAGCCAAAACAAAGTCTGTCTTATATATTTTACCAAATATATCTCTTAAAGTCAATACCACCCTTTTATTGACTATTCATTATCGTTATGCTATAATTTTTTTATTAAATCAAGGAGAAGTTTATGGGGTTTATTGAAATATTAAAAATAATATTTTTAGGCATCGTCGAGGGCGTTACCGAGTGGCTACCAGTTTCAAGCACAGGGCACATGCTACTAGTTGATGAGTTTATTCACCTTAAAATGACGGCGGAATTTAAAGAAATGTTCTTCGTCGTTATTCAGCTCGGTGCTATACTTGCGGTGGTTTGCTGTTTCTTTAATAAGATGTTACCTTTTCAACTAAGAGATAAAAACAAGCCACTTTGGAAAAAAGATACGCTTATGCTTTGGGTAAAGGTGGTAGTTGCTTGTATCCCAGGTGCAATAGTCACATTACTACTTGACGATTTTATTGAAGCACACCTTCACACCCCGTTCATCATTGCAGGAACTTTGATACTCTACGGCGTTCTCTTTATCGTTGTCGAACGCTTAAATAAAAAGAAAACTCCTACCACTCAGTCGGTTACCGATATAACGTTTAAAACCGCCTTATTGATAGGTTTATTCCAAGTTTTATCCATAATACCGGGCACGTCAAGGTCGGGCGCAACTATTATAGGCGCGCTTATAATCGGCGTTTCAAGACCTGCTGCTGCGGAATTTACTTTCTTTTTAGCCGTTCCGGTAATGTTTGGATTGTCGCTTATAAAAATTATCAAATTCGGCTTTGCCTTTTCAATGACTGAAATTTGGGTGTTACTTCTAGGTATGGCAGTTGCGTTTGCCGTATCAATGCTCGTTATAAAATTCTTAATGAGTTATATAAAGAAAAGAGATTTTACCGTTTTTGGCTATTATAGAATAGGTCTTGGCGTTTTAGTCGTAATTTTCTTCATCATAAAAGCACTAGTTTAACAAAGGATAATATGCAAATTAGTTTTTTAACCGTTTTAATAGCGGTAGTTTCACTCGTAATATTAGCCGTTCCAGGCTTTATTCTCACTAAAACCAAAATGCTTAATAGTAAGGTTGAATCGGCGTTTTCAACTCTAGTGTTATACGGCGCGCAACCAGTGATGGTCGTAATGGGCTTTCAAGGAGCAAAGTATAGCGCAGAAATAGGCGTAAACGTATTAATAACCGCAGGTATTACGATAGCCGTTCACTTAGTAATGGCGTTGATACTCGTACTCGTAGTTAGAAATAAAGAAATGGCAGACAAAAAGAAGGTAGTAAGATTTGCCTCTATGTTTTCAAACTGCGGGTTTATGGGTTTTCCGTTTTTGCAGATAGTGTTTAGCGGTAGCGAAGGTTACGGCGAAGCGATGATTTACGCGGCTGTGGTCGTTGCGGTATTTAATATTTTAAGTTGGACGCTCGGCGTATACTTAATAACTGGCGACAAAAAGAACGTTTCCGTTAAAAAAATCGTAACGAATCCCACGATTATCGCGGTAGTTATAGGCTTTATATTGTTCTTCACCGTGAAAGTTCCTTTTGTTGAACTGCCAGCAAAAAACACCGTTTTATACGATATAGTCGCAAAGTTAGTATCTAGCCTTGATATAATTGCAGGTATGGTAACGCCACTATCGATGACCGTTATCGGTATGAAACTTGCAAACGCTAGTTTAAAACAACTTTTCCTAGACAAGTGGGGCTACTTCGTTTGCTTTTCAAAACTAATATTAATGTCTTTTGTAACGATGCTCTTAGTTTGCTTTTTACCGATATCAGAACTCGTTAAATACGTTTTAGTATTCCTTTTATCAATGCCTTGCGCAACGAGTACGGCGCTACTCACCACACTTTACGGTGGAGACGGCAAGTCGGGAACAGCGTTCGTTTTACTCACTTGTTTATTTAGTATTTTAACTATACCTTTAATGTTTTTACTCTTTACCGCGCTACTATAAAAATTATAAAAGCCACGGCAGTTGTCGTGGCTTTTTTTTAATAGCATTTAGAATATTGTTCACTCTCGTCAAGCGTTATTTCGATAGCGCCTTTTAAGCGAATATCTTTTGAAGACGAGCCAACCATTATTTCAAACGTTCCGTCTTCTACGTACCAGTCTTTTAAGTTTACGCTATAATATGCAAACGCTTTTTTATCTAGCGTTATTTCAACTTTTCTCTCTTCCCCTGCTTTTAAGAAAATCTTTTCAAAACCTTTGAGTTCTTTTTCAGGGCGAGATACCATCGAAAACACGTCTTTTACGTAGAGTTGGCAAACTTCGCTCGCGTCAACGTTCGACACGTTTTTAACGGTAAAAGCGACCTTTAAGTCGGTTTTTCCAAGTTTAGTTATCTCTAAATTATCGTAACTAAACTCGGCGTAGGATAAGCCGTGGCCAAACGGATAGGAAACGGGAACGCCGTAACTATCGTAGTAGCGATAACCAACGAAAACCCCTTCCGCGTACCTATCCACGAAGCCGTCGCCCTCGTAAAGACAAGGCACGTCTTCAATAGAAACGGGATATGTTTCCGCAAGTTTTCCGCAAGGCGAAACCTTGCCAGTTAATATATCCGAAAGTGCTTCGTTAAAGCACTCGCCTGCAAATCCACCTTGAATAATGGCGGAAACGTCACTTTCAAAATCGCTGACGTCGATAGGCGCACCCGAACTTAAAACGACTACTACTTTATCTACGTATTTCCTTGCGTTCTTAATAATATTTAACTGGGTATTCGTGAGTTTTATGCTTTCTCTATCGTAGCCTTCGTACTCTATATCGGTTTTTACAACTATAACTGCAACGTCACAATCATAGCAAAGTTTATAAAAAGAACTTTGCCTGTTTGATTCCACAGTTTGTAGTCTCATATCGCTCAACAGCGCAACGCCGTTTCCGTTTAACTTTTCCGTCAACAACTTTTCAAGCGGTTGTTCTACGTAATCGGTTTTTACGAACGCACTACCACCGCCACCGAGTGCATTGCTACCGCCAACTACAATTTTTCCGCTCGTAATGGGCAAAGTTCCGTCATTTTTAAGTAAAACCATACTCGCCCTTGCAATTTCCAAAGCGTTTTGATGGCGTTCATTTTTAGAAAACTCTACTTTTTTCTCAGCCCCGCTAAGTTTGTAGATAAACTCTAAAACCTTTTCAACTCTTTCGTCAATTTCCTCTTCGGTGATAAGCCCGTTTTCGAGCGCTTGTTTTAAATCGTCGTACGCTTTGTATCTAAGTGGCATTTCAACGTCAAGCGTTGCTTTAACCGAACGCCACGAACTTTTCACCGCGCACCAGTCGGACATAATTAATCCGTCAAACCCAAGTTCTTCTCTAAGCAAATCTTTGAGTATAGGGCGGTTTTCCGCAGCATATATACCGTTAACTGGATTGTATGCGCACATAACTGCCCACGGCTTTTCTTCAAGTGCTTTCTCAAATGCAGGAAGATAAATTTCTCTAAGCGTTCTCTCGTCCACTTCGCTCGACTGCGACGTACGATTGTACTCTCTATTGTTTAAGCAAAAGTGTTTAACCGTTGCTGAAACGCCCTTATCTTGAACGCCCTTAACGTAATTTTTAGAAAGTTCACCAGCAAGGAAAGGGTCTTCTGAAAAATACTCGAAGTTTCTACCACACGTAGGCATTCTCTTTATATTAACGCCGGGGGCAAGCAAAACGTCAACACCATGCTCAACGCACTCGTCGGCAATAGTTTTTCCCATTAAGTAGGAAAGTTCTCTATCCCAAGTGTTTGCGAGATTTGAAACGTTTGGCATTGCCGTAGAATAAGCGATACTGCTATTTCCGTTTTCGTCAGTCTTAACGTACCTTAAACCGTTAGGCCCGTCACTCATTCTAATGCTTGGAAGTTTTCCGTCTAAATCGTTTAAACTCCAACCGTCCTTTCCAACTAAAAGGCGGATTTTTTCATCAATAGTTAAGTCTTTTGAAGTAATTTTCATAACTTTTCTCCTTTTCTATATTATAAAATAAAAAACTAACAAAAAATATAACAAAATAGTGTTATTTACTCTCATTTTGTGCTATTATATACTTATGAAAGCATTTTATGAGAATTATAGAGATGAAGAAAACACCATTAGAGTTCATCGAAATAGAAGTCATTTGTATCCTGCACACTATCATAGAAACTTAGAAGTTTTTATCTTAAAAAAAGGCTTTTACTCTTTAACGGTTAACGACGTAACGTACGACCTTTCCGCAGGCAGTATATTAGTTATCGACAGTTTTGACGTGCATTCCTACGATTTTCGAGACAACACGCCGTTTGACGACTGCGTTTTGCTTATCCCTTACGAGTTCCGTCAGTTTTTAATAGCCACTAACTCGCAAAAAATCGTTTGTCCAGTTATTAAAAACGGCAGTTTAGCAGGCGAACTAATAGAAATTATTGAAAAATATATGAGCGAAACTGGTAGCGTTCAGTCCGGCGCACTAACTCTTATTTTATCGCTTATTTCAAAGCACTTAACTTTTTCGCTCGAAAGTGAAAAAGACGACGCCACTCTCATTAGAAAAATCTTAACTTTTATTCAATCAAATTACCGCGCGGACGTTTCTAGGGGAACGATTGCCAAGTCGCTTGGATATACGGAAAGTTATATTTCGCACGTCTTTCATAGATACGTTAAAGTATCTATTAGCGAATACGTGAACCGCTTGCGCCTTATCTACGTTAAAAATCAACTGTTAAATAACCAAAAAAAGACTGTTAACGAAATAATTTACGAAGCGGGTTTTAAAAGCCAACAAACGTATTACAGGGTAAAGTCGCTATACGGCTTGCCAAGTGAAAACAGTTTATGGAAATATAGATAAACGTTCGTTCGTGTATTAAGGTCTTGTTTTTTGTTTAATTAAGTGATAAAATAAATATATAAACGTGGAGGTTAACGCTTATGAACAATAAACTTTTATGCCTTATAACTGCCTTATTGACCGTTTTTAGTATAACGTTTCTCGTTGGTTGCGGAGGCGGAAACGGCGGTGGCATATCAAAACCTCGCTATAACGACGACGTTGAGATAGTTCTACCCGAAGATATAACGACGGAACATTTTATAACGGAAGAAGACGTTACTTACTACACGTCGCCAGGTCTATCGCTAATGATGGAAGTAAACGGTGCATTTTTTAAAATGGATTATTTTTATCTTGATGAAAATAAACGCGTTTACGACAATTTATACTTTTACGTTGACGATTATTTTTATATGATAACTAGTAACTATAAAGATATTTACGCATCGCTTAGCGACACGAACGATACAGAGTTTGCCGAAGAAGAAAAAGAGCAAGGCTACGATATTCAATTAAACGTTAAAAAAGCAGGAATTTACAAACTTATCTTTGACGTTGACACACTTAAATTCGACCTTATCTACAAAGCGGAAATCGAAACGCCTATATATTACACCATTAAAAATTGCCAAATCTACACGAAAACGACAAAATGGGTTGATATGAATATAAACCCAAATAACCCCGACGAATTCGTTATCAATAATTTTAGCATTGCTGACGGCGAGTATATTTATTTCCAAGATAGAACGCACACCAGCCTTTATAAAACGACACTCGATAAAAGTTGCATGGATACGTACGCTTCGTACTCTCATCCTAGCACGGCAATAAACGTTGGCGGTAGTTATAACGTCTATATCAACGCTAAAACTTACGTGGTGCGCCTTGAACTTACTAACTTTGACACAGCAACTTATAATTGCGTGTACTACGACGGAAATGATTTTATAAAGTTACAACCACACGACGATAGTATCCCTTACGTTTTCCGTCAAAGAATTACCGTTGACACGAAAAATACGACTTCACTTCCAAAATTTTATACTGAAAACTATAAAACCTACAAATTAAAAGTTGTTGATAACTCTAACCTTTTATCATTTAGTGGTAAATATTATTACTTTAAAAACGTTGGAGTTTACGACCTTATCGTAAATTTAAAAACGTTTGAAGTAGCCGTTGAATTACTGCCAGAATAAACTTGCTTTAACAAAAAAAGACTAACGAGCGTTAGTCTTTTTTTAATGAGTTTTATTTTTCTATAAAGTTTACGATATCTTTTATAACGTCCGCTTTAACGCTTGGCTCGTTTAAAATTTCGTGCCGTCCGTTATAAATTTTCATACTAACTGGAACGCCGTGCTTTAAAAGTTTTTGATAAACTTCTTCCACGCCTTTTCCGTAATTTCCAACGGGGTCATCACAGCCCGATACTAATAGGGTAGGGGTGTTTCCAAAAGTTTTATACCTTTTTTTAGAGTTTGCAACCTTGTTTAAAGTGATAAGGTCTTGCATAGCGGACAAGCCGAAACGATAGTTGCACAAAACGTCGTTATCGTATTTTTCGCGAACGGACGCGTCAGTCGTTAACCAACTGCGACCACTTCCTTCGTGAGCGAATTTTTTGTTGTACGCGCCGAAAGCCATTTTATCGATAAATTTTGAAACGTGCCTATCGCCCTTAAAAATTTTCAAGAATTTTATAAGCGCAATTCCTATCGGTGCTAAGGGGTTTTTACCGCCAGTTCCCATTACGATTAACTTGTCGGGCGCGACCGTGTTATTTACTGCAACGCGTACGATAAAACTTCCCATACTGTGACCAAACAAATAGTAGGGCATATCGCCAAACTCTTCTTTAACCGCCTTATAGAACACTTTTATATCTTCAAGCAACAATTTCCAACCGTCTTTATGAGCGATGAAACCAAGTTCATCTCGACTGTTAACGGTGTGTCCGTGCCCAAGGTTATCAAAGGCGAAAGCAAGATAACCGCGAGAGGCTAACTCACTTAAAATATAGTCGTATCTACCGATGTGTTCAGTCATTCCGTGAACGACGTGAAAGTATCCTTTTATCTCGCCGTCGGGAATATAAAGTTTACCTTTAAGATAGTGCACGCCGTTCGACGATAACACCTGTTTATCAACTATTTTATACTGCATTTTAACTCCTTGCTTTTTTAACTGCTTTATCCCAGCCGTCAACTAGCGAACTTGCGTTTTCACTTGAAATAATAGGTTTGTAAACTTTTTTAGCGGAAAGTAATTTTTTAAGTTCGGCTTTTGAACTAAATATCCCCGTCGCTAAGCCAGAAAGCATTGCAACGCCGAGTGCCGTTGCTTCGTGACTCTTTGATTTTTCCACTTCGAGCCGTGAAATATCCGCTTGAAACTGCATTAAAAATTCGTTTTGAGAAGCACCACCGTCAACTTTGAGTTTAGATAGCCGTATTTTAAGGTCTTGGCTCATTGATTTTATCACGTCGTTTACCTGATATGCAATAGATTCAAGCCCCGCGCGAACGATGTGTTCACGAGTGACGCCAGCGGTAATTCCAGTTATCGTTCCGCGCGCGTCCATATCCCAGTGCGGTGCACCGAGACCTGAAAACGCGGGTACGAAATACACGCCGTCGTTACCACTTAACGATTGCGAAACCCTTTCACTATCTGCGGAATTTTCAATGAGTTTCAATTTATCGCGTAGCCACTTAATTACGTCGCCACCAACGAACACGCTACCTTCGAGGGCGTATTCAAGCGGTTCTCCGTCCATAGTTGCGGTGAGCGTTGTGATAAGTCCGTGCGAGGAGCGAGCGATTTCATTTCCACCGTTAACGAGTAAAAAACATCCCGTGCCGTAGGTACACTTAGCGTCCCCTTTATCAAAGCAACCTTGCCCAAACAGCGCGGACTGCTGGTCGCCAGCTATTGCAGAAACCGGTATTTCTTCACCTAAGATTTTAACGCTACCGTACACCTTTGAAGACGGCTCTACCTTTGGCATCATACTCTTAGGAATACCAAATATTTCCAAGAGTTTACCGTCCCATAGCCCAGTTTTTATATTAAAAAGCATAGTTCTTGAAGCGTTCGTATAATCGGTTACGTGAAGAGTTCCATTAGATAAACGCCAAAGTAAATAAGTATCGACCGTACCAAATAGCAGTTCGCCGTTTTCAGCGCGTTCTCTCGCGCCCGAAACGTTATCAAGTATCCACTTTATCTTGCTTGCGGAAAAGTATGCGTCGATTTTAAGCCCAGTTACTTCCTTTATATAATCGGCGTAACCGCTGTTTTCTATCTGCTTACAAACGTCCGCCGTGCGCCTACATTGCCAAACGATAGCGTTGCAAACTGGTTCGCCAGTTAATTTATCCCAAACGATAGTCGTTTCACGTTGGTTGGTAATTCCTATGCACTTTATATCCTTAACGTCTATTCCGCTCTTTGCGATACACTCGGTAAGTGCTGAGTACTGGCTGGCGTAAATTTCAACAGCGTCTTCTTCCACCCAACCGGGTAGTGGGTAAATTTGATT
>JAZSOI010000017.1:0-8333 GCA_045536835.1 Christensenellaceae bacterium | reverse complement strand
ACCCACGACATTCAGAACCACAATCTGACGCTCTAACCAACTGAACTACTCTCGCCATATTGGCACGCCAGAAGGGATTCGAACCCCTGACACCCGCCTTAGAAGGGCGGTGCTCTATCCAGCTGAGCTACTGGCGCATATAGAATTGCGCACCTTCCAAAGTGTTATGGAGCGGGTGATGGGAATCGGACCCACGTGACCAGCTTGGAAGGCTGGTGTTCTACCATTGAACTACACCCGCACAAACCGCACAATGCTTATGAATTATAACAAAAACAAAAAGCGTTGTCAATTAAAAAACGGCTTATTTACAAAAAAATTATTTTCTAAGATTTAGGCAAGTCATAATAATCCAAATCTTGCCTTAAAAACGTATATTTAAGCGTCTTACGATAAATACTCACTTTGGGCTATTGCCTAGGGCTTTAACAAAGTATAAACTAAAATTAGCAAGTCAAAATCAAAATTCAGGTTATTATGACTTGCCTATAGGAATTATTTTTGCCGTTACATTGCCACCATCCACCGAAACAAAAGCAAACGTTTCTTTACTTCCGTATCTCGATAAAGTGCCCGGGTTTACAAAGGTTATGCCGTCAATCTCTTTAACGCACGCAATATGCGTATGGCCGTATAAAACCACGCTAGCGCCAACCGCTTTTGCGTAACTTTCTAACCTTTCTAGCGAACTTTTAACGCCGAACTCATCGCCGTGAACGGCTAAAAACTTTACGCCTTCAACGGTGAACTCCACTCTCTTTGCAACGTTTGATACAAAATCACAGTTGCCTGCAACCCTAATTATCTTATCTTCAAACTCGAAAAGTTCGTATAAATCGCTTAAACCGTCGCCTAAAAAAACAATTTTATCACTTACTTCAAAATCGCCAACCATGCGCGCTAAGTTGTGCCTAGCGCCGTGGCTATCCGATATAACCGTTAAATATTTTGCCATAACCTTATAACTTGTTTTGCCGTCGACTTTAAGTTGTTATACGCAACGGACGTATCCATAGCCGTTTCCAAGGTGCAAGGCGAATTCACTATTGAAAAGAACGCGTCAACGCCGTGTAAATTAACTTCTTCCGCACCGTTTCCTACCGAACCGCAAAAAGCAACGACTTTTTTGCCGTACTTTTTAGCAAGTTTTGCAACGCCTATCGGTGCTTTACCCATTGCGCTTTGACTATCAAGCCTACCTTCGCCAGTAATAACCAAGTCCGCAGTTTTAACCTTTTCTTCAAGCCCTATCTTATCTATAATAAGATTTATGCCAGAACTCATTTTGCCGTTTAAAAAATACTTGAACGCATAACCTAAACCACCCGCAGCGCCAACTCCTTCAGCGCACTTATCGGCGGTTTCGTTTATCGTTTGATAAAGGCTAGAAAAGTTATCTAAATACTTATCCATCACTTTAACTTGTTCGTCGGTTGCACCCTTTTGGCGCGAAAAAATTTCCGAGCAACCCAAAGCGCCAACGAGCGGATTTTTAACGTCACACGCGATTTGGAATTCGCAATCTTTTAACCTAATATCTGCCTTATCGCTTGATATCTTGCAAATTTTACCTACGCCGTCCGCACCGAAACCAACTTCGTTTTCACTATCGTCTAAAAACGAAAAACCGAGTGCTTGAAGCATGCCAACGCCACAGTCGTTAGTCGCGCTACCACCAAGCCCGATAATGAATTTTTTGCAACCGTTTGAAAGCGCGTCGAGTATAACTTCGCCAACGCCGAACGTCGTTGCTTTTATGGGATTTAATCGTTCTTTTTTAACGAGCGTTATTCCGCACGCGGACGCCACTTCAAGCGCACACGTATCGCCGTTTATTATTCCGTAGCGAGCGTCGACTTTATCCCCAAGTGGCCCAGTAACCTTAATCGTTTTGTAAACGCCACCAGTACCTAAAACGAGTGAGTCTACCGTTCCTTCGCCACCGTCGGCAAGAGAAACCACTTCAACTTGCGCACTAGGTTGAACTTCTTTTATAGCGTCTTCAACCGCTTTGCCGGCATCTATTGAAGATAAACTTCCCTTAAACGAGTCTATCGCAATGACGATTTTCATAGTTTGCTCCTTAAATCACAAATAGCGCGGTAACGATGCGAAACCTTGTTTTTCTCTTCTTCACTTGCCAAGCCAAAGGAAATACCTAAATCGTCGCTTTCAAAAATGCAGTCGTAACCAAAACCGTTAGTTCCCTTTTCTTCAAGCAAGATGTTACCCGTAGTTTCACCGTAACCACTTATAATTGCGCCGTCCCTTTTATAAAGGACTACGCTAGATATAAATTTTGCCTTTCTATTCTTTTCACCGTCAAGGTTTTTTAAGAGTAAATCGCGGTTTAACTTGTCGTTACCGTGATCACCTGCGTAACGCGCACTATAAACGCCGGGCGCACCGCCTAAAACTTCTACGGATAAACCGCTATCGTCGGCTAAAACGTCTTCACCCAAAAACTCTGAAACGGTTTTTGCTTTGATGAGCGCGTTTTCGTAAAAGGTAACGCCGGTTTCTTCAACGTCACCAACAAAGCCCGCGTCTTTCATAGAAACGACTTCGTAAACGTCCCCAAGTATTGCCTTTATCTCTTTGAGTTTTCCCTTATTTCCCGATGCTACAACGAGTTTTTGCATTTCTGTTCTCCCTTTAATAAGAAATAAATTAAAAACGGCAACGATACCAAAGACGCCAGCAAGTCTGCCACCGGCTGTGATATTTGAATACCCACTATACCAAACAAGTTTTCAAATAAAAGTAACGTTGGAATAAACGCAAGCCCCGAGCGAAGCATTGATAAAAAACTTGCCTTGCCCGCTTGGAAAGTGCTTTGAAAAAGCATGTTCGTAACGATAGACACCGGCATTACCATAACGCCGAAAGACGCAATTCGTAGCGCTAGCGTGCCAACCTCGATAACCGCTTGGCTCTTTTGAAATAAACTTATTATAAACGACGGAAAAATTATCCCCGGGATAGACAGTATAGACACTAAGCACGTTCCAAATATAGCGGTAAATAAAGTGGCTTTTTTCACCCTATCGAACCGTTTTGCTTGATAATTGAACGATGAAACGGGTTGAAAACCTTGACCTATTCCAAGCCCTACGAACGCTATAACCGAAGTGTATTTACTAACCACGCCCATCGCAGCAATCGTCGCATCGCCGTACGGTTTTGAAATGTTGTTAAGCACACCGCCCGCAATGGACGTTAAGCCTTGGCGGATAAAGGACGGAAAGCCGACTTTCATAATACTAAAGTAGTCCGCCCACTTTCTTGAAATTGACCTAAACGAAATTTTGCTTTGGGCAAATTTTACGTATAAAATTACGAGTAAACAAAAACTTACCATTTGCGAAAACGCCGTTGCGATACCTGCACCGAGCACGCCTATATCAAAGACGTAAACGAGCAAAAAGTCGCCTAGAATATTCAACAGCCCGCCCGACACTAAACCTATCATAGCGTAAAAGGCTTTGCCTTCGTAACGCAAGCAGTTATTAAGCACGAACGAGCCCATAATAAACGGCGTTGCAACGAGTACGCACGCGCCGTACTGAACGGCGTAAGGAAGTATCGTTTGAGTGCTTCCAAGCATTAACATAAACGGCTTTATAAATATAAAGCCAAAGACGGAAAATATCGTTCCTATGAAAACGCTTATATAAAATGCGGAAGAAACGTACTTAATTGCAGTTTTAACGTTTTTATCCGCTAAGTACTTAGCGATAAACACGCCAGCACCGTGCCCAAACATAAAAGCAACCGCTTGAATTATGCATTGCAAGGTAAAAAGTATGCTTATCGCACCTTGCGCACTTTCTCCCAAACGACCTACGAAATAGGTGTCCGCCAAATTATATATGCTAGTTACGAGCATAGAAATGGTGGTTGGTATTCCCAGCCTTATAATGAGTTTGGAAACTTTTGTTTCCGTCATTTTTTTGTAATGTAAATCAACGGTGTTCATTATATGCAAAAATCTTCAATTAAGTGGGCAACGGCATCATCGTCGTTCGAGTACGGCGAAATCACCTTTGCTACTGCCTTGATTTCTTTCGTAGCGTTTGCTACCGCAACGGATAAACATTCTCTCTCTATCATAGCAAGGTCGTTACCAGCGTCGCCTACGGCTATGATATCTTCAACTTTAGCGTTAAAGTTTCTAGCGATTAAATCAAGCGCCGAGCCTTTGTTTACGCCTTTTAAGTTAATGTCTATCATATTTTCGGTAGACCTTACTACGTCGCACTCGGGTAAAAGACTGGTCAAAGAATCAAAGTGAGCGTCTAATTTATCCTCGTCGTCAAAAACCAAAATCTTGGGCGTTTCCATACTAGTTTTTTTAACGAAAGAATACATATCTTCTATTTTTTTGCCTTTAACCAAAGTCAACTTTTCGTAAAGGCTAGTTCTCTCGGTTTCAAACGGAAAATTAAAGCCTTCTTCTCCGTAAAGGTGATAGTATAACCCGTTTTTCGTTGCATACTCTATAAATCTCAAACTCAAGTTTGTGGTTACGCATTTAGAACCTAGTATCTTTCTTTCGTTAAGGTCGTATAAAACCGCACCGTTAAAACTAGATAATAGTCCGCTAAAACCTTGGGATAAAAGTATTTTAGAAATTCCGTCCGTCGCCCTGCCCGACGACAACACGAAAATTCCGCCACGGCTTATAAAACCGTTGATGGCGGAAAGATTTGTATCACTTATTTTATTGTTGCTGTTTGCAAGCGTTCCGTCAAAATCTGAAACTAGTATTTTATATCTTTTCATGAAAAGTACACCCTATCAAAGGGAACAACGTCCCCCGCCTTATGTTTTTTAGAGTAAACGCAAACCTCAACCACCGCTTTACGCTCGGTGTAGTAAGTGTGCGCGTCACGAATACCAAAATCAATCATTTTGATTACTTTTCCGTGTTGGCGCTTGTTCTTAGTAACGATAAGCGAAGTTGCAACTGAAGTTTTCTCATCAAAATACTCGCCGGGGTTAACAACTAAAACGTCCACCTTATAACCGTAAAGCCTAGAAAGTTGGCGTTCGTAAATCTCGCTGTATTTCCCCCTTATGCCTGCAAAAATCAACTCTTCGGTTGCGGAAAAAACTTCCTTGATGCGCTTTTTAGTGTTTTTGATCTTTTCCTTTAAATCTTCCCTTTCGCCGTTAAGCGTTGCGATTGCGGTATTAAGACCGTGCATTGAAACGCCGTTTTTGCGCTCTTGCTTTAAAGAGTTTGCAATTTCTTCAAGTTTTTCTTGATATTCGGCAAGCGAAAACCCGAGATCTTTATATTCTTTTATACTTTCTTCGATTATCTCGAAATTGCTTTTAGACATCAGTTTTTATCTCCGTCTTTTTTATAATCTTCGGGATTTCCAAGCGACGCGCGAATGTTTTGCTTGATACTTTCAATATATTCACGCCTAAGTTTTGCTTGTTCTACCTTTTCTTCTTCAGTAAGGCCTTCGGTTTTTGCTTTTCTTGCTAAAAAATTAATTCTATCTACGTCTATCATAAAAAAATTATACAATTTTTTTTATTATTTTGCAAGTAGAAAGTGACTATTGTTTGACTTTTTTACGGCGTTTTGTTAAACTTTTTCTATGTATATTTCTCATTGCCACTCAAAATATTCTAAAGACGCTAAAAGCGAACTTACGGAAATTATAGAAACCGCAATATCCAAAGGCGTTAAAGCGCTTGCTATAACGGACCATTGCAACTGTAAATTTACCCCAGAGAGAAACGACTATTTAACCGTTTCCGCTTGCGTTAAGGAACTCAACGCCTTAAAGGAAAAGTACAAAAAAGATATTAAACTTTTAACAGGCGTTGAAATCGCGGAAGAACTTCATAGAAAAGACGACGCTGAAAAGATGAGAAAAACCAACCTATACGACGTTATTTTGGGTTCTAGCCACGAGTACAAAAAGGGCGATGAGTTCTTGCGTTCGGCAACTCAAGAATACGATAAGTGGACGGAAAGCGAAATTAAAGATTTCGTAAACTACTACTACGATTATATTTTAGAGATGGTTAAAAAGACGGATATCGACGTAGTGTGCCACTTGACTCTCCCACTTCGCTACTTAAAAAGGCGCGGTGTAAATTACGATAACACGGCGCACGACGAAACTATTAAGAAAATCTTTTTAATAATGATTGAAAAAAGCATTGCGCTAGAACTCAATACGTCTGGGGTTTTAAGCGGATTGTTTTTACCCGACGAGTATTATCTTAAATTATATAAAAGCGTTGGCGGTAAACTTATCACGATAGGAACGGACTCACACGTTGCCGAGAACGTTTGCCAAGGCTTTAAAGAGGGGCTTAAACTTCTAAAAAGCGTAGGTTTTAGCGAATATTATTACTTTGAAAAGAGAAAACCTATCCCCGTAAAAATACAAATTTAATTAAGTTTATTAAAATGATTGACAAAACTGAATTTAAGTTGTATATTATATAACGCAAGCCGCCGTGGCGGAATAGGCAGACGCAAGGGACTTAAAATCCCTCGGTAGCAATACCGTGCCGGTTCAAGTCCGGCCAGCGGCACCAAAAAAAGACTTTCTTCGGAAAGTCTTTTTTTATTCAAGCCGATTTAGGCTTGGTATGTAATCCGCTTCAGCGGTATGTAATCGCCTCTAGGCGTATGTAATCACTCAATAGAGTGTATCAAATCGGCTTGATTACATACTGCAACAAGTTGCAAATTACATACATTTGCTTTACAAATGATTACATCCACGCCATTAGCGTGATTTTTTAATTTATGTGGTTCGCTTTTTTGTATGCCCTGACGACTTGAAAGAATTTTTAGGGTTCTCAAAATTGTTTTTAGCAATAAAAAGAATTTTGGAATGAAGGAGCAACCGCTTTTTAGTCTTAGCGTTAATATTTATATTGACTTAAAAAATTTAAGTTGTTATAATATACTTATTATAAATGCTTTAAGGAGAAAGCTATGAAAAAATTTAGATTTTTACTTTTAACCGCTTTATCGTTAATTCTTGCGTTTTCTACTACTGCTTGTGGTGGCGGTGGCGACGGTGGTGACGACGGCGGTAATACCCCTCAAACTCCCCCTGCGGAAGTTTTTAACGAAGTTACTGAAAACCCAAGCGAAGTATACAACAAGTTCGCATCCGCTTTTAACGACTACGAATTCTTTGACATTTACGATTACTGGGATGATAACTACGTTCACTTTTCTTACGAATTAGATTACAACGCCGTTTTCTCCGATTTAATAAGCGAAGGCTCTAACGGTTGTGAAGATAAAATGACTTGGACGGGCGAATCGGTTGTTTGGTCTCTTGCAAACAACACTCAAAACCTTTTATATAAGGAAGCAATCCTTATTGACACTTGGGGTTTTGACGTTTACGGTAGCGCCGCTAAACAACAACAGCAGTCTAATAAATACGCTTTCTATAAGGATAATTACATTTATAACTCTACCGACAACGCTACCGCTTATAAAATGTACGACGGTGGCTCTAAGAAATCGGAAATCATCTGGAATAGACCTGGCTCAAACTTAACGTCTCGCCTTGCCACTATCGTTAACAATACGTATAACAATGCAGTTAGCCACCACGGAGCAATTAAAGTTTATCTAAACGAAGACGGCAACACCATGAAATTCGTATTTAACAAAGCCGTTTCTTTTGAAGATATCCGCAATTACACCATTATCAACGGTAATACGTACGTTTCAACTTATAGGCTTGAACAAAGAAAAAACGCTTACACTTGGACGATAGTTAACAACTACGAAATGGCTGTAACTCTCTCTTTCAACGCTGACGAACTTGGAAACTTTACTGGCGTTAACTACCTTGGTTTAGACGTTAAAACGATTGCCGACACCGAAGAAACCGCAGATAAACATAAAGTATTTTCTTCAATTAACATTTCCGAAAAGGTAACTATGCTTGAAGGAAAGGAAATGGAATTCCCTCAGTATATTTTAGACTTAGAATAATTAAAAATTTAAAGCGACTGCATTTTAGCAGTCGCTTTTTACGTTAAATTTGCAACAATTTAACTATGACGTTGCAAAGCAACTATAATTTAAGCGTTAGCAAGTTATAATTGTTTGCGCTAGCAAATTTGAATTATAAATTATTCTTTATTTATAATTGATAAATTACCTATCTTTCTCCATACCACAGGCATAGCATTGTTTGGATAAGAGTTCTTCGTTTTTGATACTACTATACAACCTAAAACCACCTGCAAAGTTATATGCGTCAAAGCCGTTTTGGGATAAAATTCGAGTTGCAAGATAACTGCGTAAGCCACTTTGGCACATAACG
>JAZSOI010000034.1:0-110317 GCA_045536835.1 Christensenellaceae bacterium | reverse complement strand
ACCGACTAAACTCCTTGAAATCCCAGTTGATTGAACAATCTCTAAAACGCATGCACTAAAATTATTTCTTCCTAGATAAGATATAAGATATGCAAGCCAACAAATAAAAATAATTGTCCCATAATGCTTTGTGTTCTTCATCGTAGCCTCAAGTTTACATAATTTGATAGTATAATAAAATTATACAACAAATTTTTTAACTTAATATTATCAATTTGATAAAAGACATTTCAATTTTGACTCATTTGTAAATTTCAAATATGAACTTTTTAAAACAAACGCCTTTTCAGTAATAATCAAATATAAAAATAACCCAACCTGAACTATAGTTCAGGTTGGGTTACGTTTGGCGGAGGACGAGGGATACAACCGAAACCCCAAAGGGGAACCCCTCGGTTGACGCAAGCGCCGAACTCAATGAAAAAATACACAATTTTAATAAAAAAACAAGGGATACTGCCACACCCTACTGCGTAGGGACACCCTGGCAGACCTTAGTCCGTCATAGATTGTCCGTCAAATGACGGCCGAACCTACGGTTCTCACCCCTCGCCTCATAGCAACAAAAAGCGCACCATTTTCGGTGCGCTTTTTGTTGGCGGAGGACGAGGGATTCGAACCCCCGTGGGCTTTCACCCAAACGGTTTTCAAGACCGCCTCGTTATGACCGCTTCGATAGTCCTCCGAGTGAATACGAGGATGGCTATTTTGATAAAATCAAATTAATCCTCCACGAAGTTATTAAGTGGAGACTACTTTAAACTTGTTTTAAAATAGTCCTCCGTGTTAAGTTCCTAATTATTATATAAGGAATTTTAAAATTTTGCAAGCGTTTTTAAGCAAAATTAAAAATCTCTGTAAAAAAGAGATTCTTAACTTAATATATCTACCTTATTTTCGCTATAAACGAGCGTTTCATTGCTTGAAAGTATCTCGTTAAAGCATTCAGTTTCAAGTTTTCCTGCTACCATGCACTCTTTCATAGAGTCAACGTCAAAAGGATAAGACGGCTTTTTAGGTTTAACGCCAAATGCGTCGTTTAATTCTTTTATTTCAACGTTGTAGGCTAAAAATAGTTCCGCTAACCTCTTTCGAGTAACTTCCATACTATTTTGCCTTGCCTTTAAAAGTTCATCTTTGTTTTTTACGAATAAATCTTTAACTAAGCCTTTAATTTGCATAAGTCTATCGCGCTTTTCTTTTAATTGATTGTTAAATTTGTTATTAAGCGTTGAAATTTCGCCTAAAACAGCCCTAAACTCGTCTAAATACTCTTGCTTTGAACTTTTATCGAGAGCGTCGATTTTCTCTTTTAAAACGGCAAGTTTGTCCCTTAAAACGGTGTATTCTTCACTTTTATTGAATTTTTTTATCTCAGTTGAAATAAAATCGCTAATTTCATCGTACTCGCAAGTTAAAGTTTTATACTCATCGCCTAAAATATCGGCAATATTAGTTTTTAATTCAGTTTGAGTTTCGTTTAAGATTTTAACGAACTGCTGAGTATATTTTTGATCAACTGAAAGTTTAAGTTCATTGTATCCTGAAGATTCGTTCATCGATAAAAGACCTACCTTGCCAAAAGTTTTAACCGTTTGAGTGCTTTTTTTGTATTCTTTAACGCCAACGACTATTGCCGAACAAAGCATTAAAATAAATACGAAAAAAATAGTTTTAAAAAATTTATTACGCATACTATCCCCTTTAAAAAAATATGTAAAGGCAAGTATGCGTAAAGTAATTATAATTTCTTTAAATATTCAATTTCATCTTGAGAGAGTTTTCTAACTGCGCCACGGTCGAGCCCGCCCATACCGAGATCGCCGATTTTAATGCGCTTTAAGAACTTAACTTCTTTTCCTGCAGTTAAAAACATCTTTCTAATTTCTCTGTTTCTACCTTCCGTTACGGTAACGTGATATTTCGTAAAAGTCTTGGTAGAATCGACGATTTTGATAGAACATTTCTTAGTTTTAACGCCGTCTATCAAAACGCCTTTTGAAAGCCTAGCAATTTCACTATCTTCAAGCGAGCCTTCAATTCTAACTAAATAAGTCTTGGGAATTTCGCTTGACGGATGGATAAGTCTATTACAAAAATCACCGTCGTTAGTTAATATAAGCATACCTTCGCTATCGTAGTCAAGTCTTCCAACCGGAAAAACTCTATCAACGCCCGGCGGAAGTAAGTCCATAACGGTTTTTCTACCTTTATCGTCACTAACTGTGCAAACGTAACCCTTTGGCTTATTCATAACGTAGTAAGAAAACTTCTTTACCCTATTTATCTTTTTGCCGTTTACCGAAACGCTATCGCTATTTTCGTCAATTTCTTGACCTAAAGAACAAACTTTACCGTTAACGGTAACCAAACCGTCGCTTATAAGTTTATCGCAATTTCTTCTGCTTGCAACGCCACATTCTGCTAAAAACTTGTTAATTCTCATATTATCTCCAACATTAGATTAAATTACTATATAATGTTATATAAATTTTGAGAAAAAATCAACTTATTTTCAACAAATATTTCAAAAATGCACTCTTTTGACGGCTTCTTACTAAATTCTTCAAACGTTTTGCCGTCAAATTTAAATATTACGCTATCTCTTTCGCTACTAGTTAACGGATAAGAAAAGTCGTTTTCAAACGATAACTGGAACGGATTTTCGTTTTTATCGTAAAAAATCTTATTATCGTAATAATTTTTATCAACGAGTTTTACCATTTCGTAGTTTTGAAAGGAATTATCGAGTAATTCCCTGCTCCTTTCCCACATTTGCGGACTATTGATAACCACTGAAACGACTTCTAAACCGTTTCTCATTGCTGAAGTTACCAAACATCGCCCCGCTTTTTTAGTATAACCAGTTTTTATACCGTTGCAACCGTCGTAAGAAAACAATAACTTGTTTTTATTAACTAGCAACCTATCGTATGAATAGCCATCGTTAGAGATATTTACCTTTTTTGTTGAGACAATTTCCTTAAAAATAGGATTTTTTATTGCTTTAACTGAAATTTTTGCTAAATCATAGGCTGTTGTATAGTGATTATCATCAGGTAGACCGTGTGGGTTTACGAAATTTGAGTTGTATGCTCCCGCATTTTTAGCCGTTTCGTTCATTAACTTAATAAAACCTTCCCTATCAATTAAGCAAGACGCTAAACACTCGGCACAGTCGTTTCCACTTCTAAGCATTAAGCCGTACAACAGTTCTTTTACTGTTAACTTCTCGCCTTCTCTAAGATAAATGCTTGAACCCTCTATGCCAACGCAAGATTTAGGAACGATAATTTCCTTATCAACGTCAAAGTTTTCTATAACCGTTAAAGCGGTTAAAATTTTAGTGGTTGATGCCATGGGAAGTTTAGCGTTTGAGTTAACTTTGTGTAGCACTTTTCCAGAACTTATTTCAATTACGCACTCTCCGCGAGAAACGGTATAAGCGCTAACCGTTTTTGAGTTAAACGAAAATAGAAAAATACTTATAATTAGCGGTATTATCAATAAATATGCAGTTTTTAGTAATTTATTATTTAAGCGTTTCATTAATAATCTCAGTAGTTTTATCAAATATTTTTTCAGTTAAAGTATCTTCAATTTTTATAAAAGTTACCCCACTATTTTTGCAAACTAAAAATCCGTTTGGATTCATATTTAAAACCGTTCCGTTACCGCATGCAAACGGGTGCGATTTATTTTGAGAAAACACTTTAACGTCACCGTATTCTCCACCACCGCCAAGATAACCAACCGTCAATTTAGATATGGGAATTATATAATAATCTAAAACTTTTATAGGCGTTCCTATAACGGAATTAACGTTTATACCGTCGCTAAACTCTTTAAGCGTGTTTAACAAGTTGTCGTTTAAATTTGATTTTCTTTCTTTTAGCATTTTTAATTTCCTTAATTAAATAGTTTTTAAGCATTAAAATAAGTATAGAAATTAAGTTAAAGGATAACTTTAACTTAATTTTTATCGTTTTAAAGCCAAAATCTTCGTTTAAAACGTTAAAATTAGTATAAATATTTGTGTATTTACCGTGATAAAAACTAACTCTACTATAACAATTTATAAAAGATAATATCGAGTAAACAATCGTTATTAAGTTAGCGTTTTTTACCCCTAAGTCGAGCGATAAATAAATTGAGTTAATGGAAATTACTTTTATTAACTTTGGACCGTCGCCTAAACCTTTTAATGAGTTGAGTTTTAAAATAAAGGCTTTTTTATCGGTTAAATGAAGATAAATTCCACCCTCGTTTCGCTTTGATATATAACCGCTTATAACCTTTAAAAAGCCAAATATATAAATTGCAAAATATACTTTTTTAACGTTTACGTCATAGTAAAAATAAAGTGAAATAATTAGCGGTAAAACTAGTATTAAAGTTATTAAAAACACCGCTATTACCATAATCATATAATTTGTAATAAAAATAAAAAAATGCGTTAAAAACGCATTTTTTAGAAATTATTTTATTGTGTCAAACTCTTCGTCTTTTAAGTATTCCGGCAAGTCTTCACTATCGATATCAGGAAGGTCAAAATCTTCTTCAACGGTAACTTTAACTTCAGATTTATTGATAACGTCGCTAAGCAAATCGCCTTGCTCTTCACTACCTTCAACGTACTCGTCTTTTTCAAAGAGATACGAACTGTCGTTCGTTGGGCTTCTAAGTTTAACGATTTTATCCATAAGTTCGTCGTAATCAGGCAAGTCTTCAAGCGACGATATTTGAAACCTTTTTAAAAACTCATCCGTCGTACCGAATAAAACAGGCTTACCAACCGTGTCTTTTCTACCAACAACTTCAATAACGCCAAGTTTTAAAAGGTTTTGAAGGGCAAATTCGCTATTTGAACCCCTTAACTCTTCAAGGTCAATTCTAGTAACCGGTTGCTTGTATGCTATAATTGCGGCAACTTCAAGCATTGATTTTGAAAGTTCTCTCTCTTTTATGGGGTTTAAAACGCTTGAAACTTCTTCAGCGTACTTTGAATTTGAGCAAAATTGAAGTTTTTTATTGAAAATTAAAAGTTTAATTCCGCTTTCATCATCGAACTTTTCTTGTAAGAGTTTAGCAGCGTCGAGAACTTGCTTGTCAGAAACGCCAAGTTTATCAGAAATATCTTTAATTTGAACGGCATCGCCCGAAACGAATAGAACGGACTCAATTATATTCTTCAAGTTCTCCAATTTCTTCCCCTCCGTTTTCATTATAGTAAAGTGTTATATCACCAAAAGTATCGTCTTGAACGTACGTTAAATACTGGTGTTTTAATAGTTCTAACAACGCCTGAAAAGTAGTTATCATCTCAGTTTTTGTTGCAAAACGCGTAAATAGATCGAAAAAACTCATTTCTTTACGTTCTTGAAGTTGAGTTCTTATAAAATAAATCTTATCTGCAACGGTAAAAACTTCTTTAGGAATTTCTTTTTCCTTGTTTTCAATAGTATCTTTAACGTCAACCCTTCTTAAAAGGTTTGCAAACGCCGAAATTAAGCCGTTTAAGTTAAAATCAGTATAAACTATCTTAACGTTATGCGCATCGTCGTCCGGCTTTTTATAAAACTTATTAACGTCTTCAAGTGCTTTGAGTTTCTCAGCAGATTCTTTATACAACTTGTATTCTTCAAGGCGTTGAATAAGTAAATTGCCTTCTTCTTCCGCTTCAAGTTGTGCTTCTTCGTTGGGAATTATCGCCTTTGACTTAATTTCAATAATCGTTGCGGCAATAGAAAGGTATTCGCTCTCAGTTTCCATATCAATCGTGTGAGTGTTTACGTACTCTAAAAATTGATTAGTTACTTCCGAAACGAATATATCCTTAACGTCAATTTCCGCTTGTTTAATAAGGTATAACAACAAATCAAGCGGGCCTTCAAAATCAAGGCTTGATAATTTAGTTATATAGTCAACCTTTGACTCAAAATTATTAACTGCCATAAATTCCCTTTTAATTATTTTACTACATTTTAATAAAAATTGCAAGGTTTTATTATTAAAACGCCCGCATAATTTGCGGGCGTTTTTCACCAAGAATTAGCAATCTCTTTAAGTGTGTCAAAGTAATTCATTTTATCAACTTTTCGTGCGCTTAAAAGCGCAATTTTACCAACTTCTACGCCGTCTCTATAAACGGTTACGTTGCCGACTTTTTCACCACAAACAATAGGCGCTGATAAAGTTTTAAACTCGTATTCAAAATCAACGCTTACTTTTTCGTTCTTTTTTGAAAATACGAAGAAATCTCTTTCAGGATAAACGTCAACTAAACTTTGTTTACCGCCGTTCACCTTTGCTTTAACTTCAAGCGGTAAGTCTTTATCAAGTACAGCTTTATTTTCATAGCCGTTAAAACCTTGATTTAATAGACTTGACACTTCGTTAAACCTAGTTTTACTGTCGCTAGCGCCTATTACGGACGAAATTAAGCGCATATTACCCCTTTTTGCAGTCGCCGTAAGGCAAAACCCTGCTTCGTTTGTAAAGCCAGTTTTACCACCATCACAACCGTTATAGAACTTTACGAGTTTATTCGTGTTTGCAATTTCAGTTGCATTTTTAGAGTGCTCGATTTTATCCATCCAAATTTTAGAAAACTCGAAATAGCCTTCGTGCTTTATAAGGTCTGCAAAAATTAAAACTATATCTTTAGCCGAAGAATATTGCATAGGTTTAGGTAACCCCGTACAGTTTGAAAACAAAGTGTTTAAAAGCCCTAACTCCTTTACTTTTTCGTTCATTTTATTAACGCACTCTTCTTCCGAGCCGTAAAGCCTTTCAGCTAAGGCAACGCTCGCGTCGTTTGCAGACGCTACGGTTACGCTTTTAATAAGGTCTGAAACTTTATAATTTCTTCCTGCCTCTAAAAAGACTTGACTTCCGCCCATACCAGACGCGTTTTCCGAAACGCAAACTTCTTCGTCAAGCGTGATATTTCCAACTGCTAAATTTTGGTATACTAAATTAAGTAACATAATTTTTGTCATACTTGCAATGGGAAGACGCTCGTTTTCATTATAAGCGTAAATTTCAGTTCCGGTATTAAAATCGTATAAATACTCTGCTTTTGCCTTTTTCGTTTCGGCTTTAACGCCAAAAACGTTTAAAGTTGATATACAAATTGCGCTAAAAATTATTGTAGCGATTATCTTAATTGACTTTTTCATACTGTTATTTTAGGTAATATTTAGTCTTTTATACTTAAAAATTAAAATTGAACGGTCTAAATATAGCAACTATAAATATAAATTCTAAAATTGCGCCTATCACGGCAACCGAAAGTGAAAATAAATAAGTTTTTATAGTAAATTCAAGGTTATTTACGTTTGATTTGCAATAGTTAAAACAAATAAATATCGCTATTGCAAGTGAAGTGAAAAACCCACTAACTAAAACTAAAAACAAGAAAAAGAACATACCGCTAATTAAGAGTTCACTTAAAAACAACTTAAACGCTAAGCCTATTATATACGCTCTATAAAACAAAATTAAAAATATAACGTAAAAAGTATACTTGTTAAGAGATAGTAACGCTACAACTAAAAATAGTACCACAAGCGATAACACGCGCTTAAATAAATAGGATACGCCAAAAGTTTCTCTTGATAATATTCTATTAAAATAATCAAATAAAAAATTTTTATAAAAACATGCAAAATCTTCGTTAAATGATAGCACAACCCCTAAAATAACGCCTAAAATAAAAATAACTGCTAAAATTAAGGTTAAATTTTTCTTAACTTTAAAACATTTTAAAATTGCACTTAGATAATTTGCCATAAAAAAACTCCATATAAAGTTATATGGAGCAGTTTTAATAAATATGAAATTATCCTTTAACAACTGAAACGAATTTTTTAGCAAGTTCGGTGATCTTTTCGTAATTATCGTTTTCTATTAAATCTTTTTTAACAATATTCGAACCAACGCCAAAACCACAAATTCCCGCCTTTAAGTATTCACTCATATTGTTTTCATCAACACCGCCAACCGCTAAGAATTTAACGTGGGAAAGCGGTGCTTTTATTGCCTTAAAATACGATACGCCAAAGTTAGTCATGGGGAAAAGTTTAATAAAGTCCGCACCCGCTCTAACCGCGCTTTGAATTTCACTAGGAGTTATTGCGCCCGGCATTGAAACCAAACCTAACTCTTTTGTCTTTATAATAACTTTATCGTACGCGTCGGGAGAAATAATAAACGTACCACCAGCGTTTTTAGTAAGTTCTACTTGTTTTTCAGTTAAAACCGTACCCGCACCGATAAACATTCTACCTTTAAAATGCTCGGCTAACGCTTTGATACTATCTGCGGTTTCTTCATCGCTAACGCTTCCGTTTGCTGAATACGTTACTTCTAAAAGCTTGATACCACCTTTATACATCGCTTCGGCAAGCGGAATAAGTTTTTCCTTTTTAACACCGCGAACTATAACTACTAATTTTTCTTCTTCAATACATTTAATAACGTCTTTAATCATTTCCAAAGTTCCCTTTCAATATTAGGAGTGAGTTGAGCAAGCATACCGCCGTCAACCACCAGTTCAGCGCCAGTAGTATTTCTAGATTCGTTGCTACCAAAATACCACGCTGCGTTTGCAATATCTTCAAATTCGGCAATATCTCTTATCGGCGTGTAGTTAGGAAGGCAATATTTAGCGTTGTTCACGTTGTTCAACCACCTTTCAGTCTTAATCATGCCGGGTAAAACGCAGTTTGACCTAACGCCGTACTTACCCCAGTCGATAGCGAGAGATTTGCTCATTGCTAGTATTGCGCTCTTTGACGAGCAGTACGCCAAGCGGTTTTCCGTTACCCTAATTGCCGAGTTAGACGTGATAAACACTATCGAACCACCGCCCTTTTCTTTCATTTGCAAGCACGCTTGGCGCGCCATCATGAAATTCCAGCCAACGTTAGTGTTATATACGTCCATAAAATCTTTAATGTCAACGTCTAAACTTACTTGACCGATACCTAAATTTGCAGCGTTTAGTACGAGTGTATCAAGCAAATATCCGTTTGCGCGTATATCGTTAAAAATCTCTTTGACGTTTTTTTCATTAAAAATTTCCGTCTTATACCCTTTTGCAAAAACACCGTATTTATCAGCAATTTTCTTCGCCGCTTGCGTTGAATTTTCAAAAGACCTACTACCGATAAAAACGTCGTAACCCTCTTTTGCGAAACGTTCTGCTATAGCGTAACCCGTGCCGTTAGTTGCCCCCGTTACAAATACTGATTTCTTCATAATTCTCCTTACCAGTCGGCGTTACTGCCGTCTTCATAGTATTGGCGTGGCGTAGTCCACTTTCCGTCGTAAATCTTATCTTTAAGTGCTTCTTCGTCAAGTTCAACGCCAAGACCGGGTTTCGTGGGAACGTCAATGTAACCGTCTTTGATAACGAACGGCTCTTTAATGTAACCAACGCCAAGGTCTGATTTGTCGGGGTTACCGGGGTGTTCTTGAACTAAGAAGTTAGGAATACAAGTATCGAGTTGTAAGCAACTTGCAAGTGAAATAGGTCCTAACGGATTATGTGGAGCAACCGAGCCGTAGTACATCTCTATCATTGCGGCAAGTTTTCTACCCTCGTAAATACCACCAACGTGACAAATGTCAGGCTGAATAATAGATACAGCTTGCTTTTCAATAAGTTCACGATATTGCCACTTGCCAAAAAGTCTTTCTCCAGCGGCAATGGGAACGGTTGTTGAATTAGCAATATTTACCATAGTATCGACGTTTTCAGGTAAACACGGCTCTTCAATAAACATTGGCGTGTAAGGTTTAAGTAGTTCTATTAAACGCTTAGCCATTGCGGGCGAAACCCTACCGTGAAAATCTATCGCGAGGTCAATTTTGTTTCCTATTTTTTCTCTAACTTTTGCAAACCTTTCAACGTGTTTAAAGGTGTTTTCAGGCGTATCAACTTGTTTGATAGGCGGAATTATCGAATATTTAAGCGCAGTATAACCGTCTTTTAAGCGTTCGTCGGTAATTTTGAGCATTTCTTCAATAGGGAACTCACCTGCAACGCCTGCCCTTTTAATATGGGTGTACATTCTAATTTTATCACGGCATTTTCCACCAAGCATTTCATATACCGGACAGTTATAATACTTGCCTTTGATATCCCACATTGCTTGTTCGATACCGCTAATTGCCGAAAGCATAAGCGGACCGCCACGATAAAAACCACCGCGGTAAAGCGCTTGAACGTGATGTTCAATTTGCATAGGGTCTTTGCCTATCAAATACTCTTCAAACTCTTTAATAACCGCTTCAACGGCGTTACAATGCCCTTCAAGTACGGGTTCACCAAGACCAACCACGTCTTTATCGGTGTACATTTTTAAAAACATCCACCTAGGCTTAACTTTAATAACTTCAAGTTTGGTTATATTCATATTATAACTCCTTTTCTTCGTAAAATTTAAAAATAATTTTATCTTCGTAGTCAAGTAAATTTACGTCTAATTCATCAAATAACCCACAATGAATAGGAATAAGCGTTGCGTTTAAGCGCTTTGCAAACCTTTTACCTTCGGTAAAATTCATATTGTTTCCACGACCGTTAACGGCAACGAAACAGTAATCAATTTTATCTTTAACGCTTTCAAAAACCTTTTCGTTATATAACGTATCGCCAGAAACGTAGTAAGTTTTATTATTATAGGTAAACACTACGCCTATCGCGTGATCGTCACTATGCTCTGCGTAAACCGCCTTGAAAGTAACGCCGTTGTCCGTCCATTCAGTACCGTTATTAAAGGAAACGTAATTGTTAGACGTATTTTTAAAATTTTCTCTAACTATTTTCCAAGCGTTAAACGACGCAAGAACTGTAATGCCTCCGTTATTTAAATAATGATTTAACGTTTCAGGGTCGGTATGATCTAAATGCGAATGCGTTAAAATTATAAGGTTTGGTTTTACGTTTAAAAACTTCTCGTCTACTGGAACGCGCCTAAAATTTTGCGGTTCTATTTTTTGAACGCTGTTTGATAAATAAGGGTCGATCATTACCAAAAAACCGTCTAAGTCAAATAATAATCCACCCTGACCAAGCCAAGTTACTTTCATATCTCATTTCCTTTTACAAGTTGTATTTGCGATTTAAAAACCATTTTTTTATTTGGTTTAATATATTTAAACCCCGCAAAATCTCTACTTAGCGGAGAGTTAGCAGCGTTTGCCATTGAACTGTTTGGCTCTAAGCAAATATACCCGTCTGCATTTCCGTTATAGATTAACCTAAAATTTAAGTTTTTGCCGTTTTTATACACTACGCTTAAATTAGAATTTTTATCATAAATTACGATTTTATCGTTATTTTTGCATTTATAATGCCTGCTAATTTTTTGAGAAAACGGATTAAAAGTTCCACTTAATAATTCCTTTGAAACACCGTCAAACTCTAATAATTTTCCAGTCGGCAAATAGTTAGTTTTATCGCGCTCTATCTCATAGTCAAAGCCAACCTTTACGAGCGGTTCGGCGTTTTTGAAAAACTTTGAATTAAACGTCGTGTGGTAACCAAAAAGAATAGGCATATTATAGTTTGACAAATTTTTAAAGGTGGTTTTTATAAATATTCCGTTTTTCTTTAAAGCGTATAAAACGGATACCTTAAAGTCGTTTAAAAAACCGTGATAGCGATTTTCGCTCGTTACCGTATAAGAAAGTAACGCTCTATTTTTAGTGCATTTTTCTACCGTAAACGGCGTTTGATGTAACGTTCCGTGCAAATGACAATTCGTTGACGGCTCGTTTATAGGAAACTCATATTCCCTACCTTCAAAAGTAAACTTTCCTCCACTAATTCTATTAACTGGAAAAAGAAGTGGTGCACCATATAAATAAGGATTGTCAAGCGTCTTATCGTAATTTGGTTCTCTTAATATATCTGTCCCAAACTTTAAGTTTTTAAGCGAAATTAAGTTTGCACCAAGCGTTGCGTTTATCTTTGCTTCAAAATCGCCAAATTTTAGCGTGATTATATTATACGTCATACTTAGATTTATCTTCTTTAAAGTCTTCGTCCGCCATAGCGCAGTACTTTTTGATAATCTCTATCTCTTTTGGGTTGTAAGGTCTATGATTTAAGCGGAATAAATCGTGGAACCACTTGGTAAAATCCCATTTCATATTAGGGTTTTCTTCATATTGAGTCCAAACGCTATTCCAAGGCTCGTAATATTGCGCTTTTCCACCAACTAAGCCCCAGTTATACGAACCGATTTTTTCAAGATAGTATAACGGAAAGAGTTCTTCAACGTTATTGTTTAAGCATCTTGCAAGCCATTCGCTGTTGATAAGCGGTCTACCAAACTTTCTAAGCGTTCTTATAACGTTAATATTAGATTGATAACTATTGTAGTTATGGAAAGAAATAATATCCGAGTTGAGAACGCCGTATCGCTCTACTTCGCACACGTCGTCAAAATTACCACCGTAATAGGAGGCTGTTTCGCAAGTAAGCGGTTGAATAGGATCAATTTCACGGCAGATTTCAAATATTTTTTTAAGGTTTGGAAGGGTAACTTCACGCCTGTTGCTGTTGCCAACTTCGTTGTAAACGTTCCAAATGATAATTCTCTCGTCATTTTTGTACTTTTCAACGAACTCTCTAACCATTGCAAAAAATCTAGGTGCAGTTTCAGGCTCGTCAAGATAATGATGACCCATTTCACCAAACACGCCGTGTTGGCTCATCTTACGGCCACCGTGATAACCCCAGTCGCAAGGCTGTTCGCCAAGTTTATCAACTTCAAAGCCCTTTGGGCGCATACAGTCGTTTGCAAGAACGAGCATAACGGATATTCCATACTTATCAGCAAGGGTTAAGAACCTTTCAAACCTTTCCATATATCCGTCGTGCTCTTTATCCCATACTAAAAACTCGATAATAACTCTTATAGAGTTATAGCCGATGCTTTGAATAAGTTTAAATTCTTCTTCCATAGTGGCAAAAACCTTTTCAGAGTTATATTCTTGCCACATTTCAATTCTATTTACACAACATGCAGGAAGATAGTTACAACCCCTTATCCAAGGACGTGAATTATACCACTCCCACGCTCTTTCTTTTGACCATTGTTTGCCCATAATAACTCTCCTTATACCTTTCTCAATTTCATTTTACAATAAAACCGTATTGACTTTCAACTAATAATGTAATATAATATATCCAAAAAGTTAGGTATTAAATTATGAAAAGTAACATCGGGCACTTATATTATCAAACTGAAAATTTTGGAAAAAGTTATGATTTTCGTTCAAACTTTCACAACGGTTTCGTAATCGGCGCACATATTCACGAGTACAGTGAAATTTTATACGTTACAAGCGGTAACGCTGAAGTTATTATCAACGGTAAAACGTTAAATTTAACTAAAAACGACCTCATTTTTATTCCGCCAAACTATATTCATCAATATAAAATTGATGATGCAAAAGTTTACTGCGCTGTATTTTCAAACGATTATATACCCTTATTTTTTAATAACCTTGGCGAAAATCGCCTAATATGTGCACCGATTAACTGCTTAGCTTACAACGATTTTTTAATCAAACTGTTTTCATTAGATAACTCTTCAAAACTGAGCGTAAGCGGATACTTAAATATTTTGTGTGATATAGTATTAAAAAACTCGAAAACGACTATTAGCGTATTAAATGACGGCGTGTTATATCAAAAGGTAATCAATTATATTTTAATGCACTACACCGAAGACTTAACACTTAGCGATATTGCTAAAAAGTTTGGTTATAACGAAAAATATTTATCTTCAACACTTCATAATTTAACCGGAATAAATTTTAGAAAACTAATCGCTTTATATAGAGTGGTTAAAGCAAAAGAATTACTCCTTAATAAATCTCAAGAAGACGTTTCTTCCATAGCCTTAACTTGCGGTTTTTCAGCAATAAACACCTTTAATAGAACGTTTAAAGAGTTTACTGGGGTTACTCCGTCTGAATTTAAAAAACAATATAATATAAAATAAAAAAACGGCGTTAAGCCGTTTTTTTATATCATATTTTGAATTGCAATGCCATAACCCCTTGAACTATCGTTTAAAAATACGTGTGTTACTGCTCCAACGAGTTTACCGTCTTGTAAGATAGGTGAGCCGCTCATACCTTGTAAAATACCACCAGTTACCTTTAACAACTCTTTATCGGTAATTTTAATTACGAAATTTTTAGTAGTTCCTGTTATATAATCGGCTCTAACTATATCTATCGAATAGTATTTTGGCTTACTTCCATCAACCGTAGAATAAATCTGCGCTCTACCTGGCTTTGCCTTGCCGATTTCAACTTCAATTTTATCATTTGAATCAAATTTATCAAGCTTTCCATAAAGACCAACGTTTGAGTTTTTCTCTATATTCCCTACTACTTTTTCGTTTAATATCATACCCTTTAATTCGCCAGCTTTACCCTTTTCAGCCTTATTTACACCAACTATGGTTGAATTATAAATCTCACCGCCAACGACGCTATAAATTGTTCCATTACCGTCTGTTACTGGATGGCCAAGCGATGCAAAACTTCCGTCACTTTTGTAAAAAGTAACAGTTCCTAAACCGTTGAGTCCGTCGCGAAGATATACACCAAGCCTATACTCACCAGTTAAATCTTTTACAGGCGTTATATCGACAAGTTTCGTTTTTCCGTTGCGAATAAGTTTAGTAATTATTTCTCCACCATCGTACGAATTCATAAAGCAAGCGACGTCATTTGGCGAATTAACCACTTTATCGTTAAGACTAATAAACACGTCGCCAACTGAAATTCCCGCCTTTTCACAAGGCGAAATAAGTCCACCTTCGGTTATAACTTCGTTAACACCAACAACTAACACACCTTCAGTATCAATATTAAAACCTAAAACGTTACCGCCTAGATAATACTTTAATTCTTCCGCCTTTACGTTAAATACAGAAAAAGTGAAAAATGATAATACTAATAGTAACGTTAAAGCAAGTTTTTTTAATCTTTTGATATTCATATTGTAAAGTATTTGTAATAAAATAAAAAAAATACCTGAAAAATCAGGTATTTTCAGCATTTTTAATTGATCGAATCATTTTAATGCCTTCGGAAATTAACATAGAAATAGACTTTAAAACTTCGTCAAAAGGAACGTTTTTACCATCTTTGAACCATTTGTAAACTATTTCTATTGAGCCGGCAACCAAAAAGTTTACCATATAAGGAATTTTTTCGTCAGCCGTTCCCCTATTTTGAAGATATAATTTATAAAATCTATCAGTTAAAACGTCAACTATATTTTGAACGAATAAGTTTGACTGTTTTGAAAACAAAACGTATTCAGCAAACGCTGAATTATTCATTATAGGAATAGAAAACTCTTTTAAACAAGGATAAGGGTCTTTTTCAAACTCGGCATAATCATACTTTGCAAGTATTTGGTCAAACATTCCTAACACTTCGGAAAAAATATCGTGTAAAACGTCAGAAATAGAATTATAATGCGTGTAAAAACTGTTTCTGCTAATCATAGCAATCTTAGTAAGTTCCGTAACTGCTATCTCTTCAGGGCGTTTCTTTTTTAATAAAACTACCACTGCTCTTTTTATAACCGTTCTCGTTCTAAGACTGCGTTTATCAATTTTCTTATCTTTCACCATATGTACATTATAGTACACATGTATCAAAATGTCAATACTGTTGCGCAAAATATACCTTTGTGCACAAAAAAATGTCACGGAATTTCCGTGACATCTTTTTTGTTTAAGTTTTACGCTTGCGCGCCTTTCCAAGTAAGAACGCCTTCAGTTACAGTCCACATACCGTTACCAGCTTCGCCAGTGAACGATGCAAATACTTCGTTATTTGCAGTATATGCAGCAGACATTTCGTCAGCATTATTATACTTAGAAACACCATCGAGTACGTAAATACCATTCTTATAGGTACCATTTTCCATAGTGTTTTCGTGAGAAGCAATATCTAAGAGCTTCCAAGTGAACGACCAAGGAGTAGTCCAAAGGTTACTGAACTTAGTGAGAGCTACTTTACAAGTATCACAAGTACCTTCAGTTGTTGAGAATACTTCACCACAAGTCGTACATACGTAACCAGCAACGCTAGTTGAAGATTTGCCCTTAGTAAGAGCAGCAAAACCATCCTTCATACCAGTCATCATAGGAATATCACCCTTTTCTTGGTTACCAGCAAAACCGTAATAGGTTTCAATGGTAAGGTAAGGTTGAAGAGTACCGCTGTTCTTCATTGTCCAGCCCTTAGAAGTGTCATATTGCCACAAGTTGCTATAACTTACGCCATAACCCCATTGATAAATAACTGGAGCTTTACCGTAGGTAACAACGTTGTTAATGTTAGCAGTCGTTACGTTAGCGGGGTTGAAGAAACGAGTATTTGCGAATAACGCACCACCGTCAGCAGTAGCACTTTGATTGAAGGTAATAGCCTTACCAGCAATATCAGCGCCGTATTCTGCACCTGCTAAAACTGAACCAGGAGCAACGGTATTGCCATCAGTGTCAACAAGAATATTGTTCATATTTACCTTGTTAACATAACCAATTATGCCGTTTACGGGGCTATCATCAGCATAGGAAACGTAAATGTTTTCAATGATAATCTTACGTGCGTTGCAGTTAGCATATCTAGCAAGAACTGCACCGTAACCACTGTAACCGTTTGAAATAATTTCTGACTTGAAGTTGGTAATTGCAACGTTTTCGATAACGGTTGCTACCTTAGGATAGTTAGAACCACCGATAGTTAAGTTACCAAATAAACCGTAAGCACCAGGTTGAGCGTTCTTAATTGCATAACCGCAACCGTCGAACTGACCAGCAAAGCCTGCTTCGTAGTTTTGATTCGTAAATGCTGCAGCAGCATTTGTGTAAGCAAACTTAACGCCTGTCATATCGATATCGTTAGCAAGTTTATAGAAACCGAAGTTAGTAGTTGCAGTAGTACCAGTTAAAACGTACTCAATATCAAGAGCGGCTTTAAATTCGTTAGCATCATCAATAATAGAAGTCCAGAAAGTAACATTAGTAAACTTGTAAATCTTCTTGTTAGTACCGATTTCAACGTTTAATACGGGAGATTCAGAGAAATCTTTATTGCTGATGTACGGGAATCCAGGAAGAGAATCAAGACTAGAAACTTTAGTTCTAAGCTTGCCGTTTACGTCAATACCACCGTTTTCAGTAGTAAGAACGAACGGATCTTCATCACCGTAAGTGATAGTTGCAGTAGCAACACCACTGTTATCAATCACGGTTGATAAGATAACACCAGCGTACGAATCAAAGTCTACAGGAGTATCAACAACTTGAATTTGTCTTTCAGTAACGGCTTTAACCGTAGTAACGTGATTTTCACCACCGATTACGAAGGTAATTTCAAGAGTAGTTTCACCGTATAAGTTACCACCGAGTTTACCATCTTCGTAAGAAATTAAACCGTTAGGATCGTTAACCGAAACAGAAGTAATTTCACTAGTACCACTTACGATTTCAAGAGCGAGTTTATCACCGTCAATTACAACGTTAACAGGAGTTTCGCCATCGTAAACTTCACCAGCGATAGTGATAACTGCGTTTTCAACGAATGGGTCTAATACTTCTAAAACGAACGATCTTTCATAGTCAGTTCCTTCGTAAGTGAAGTTTGCTTTAACGATAACGTCCTTAGTGAACTTAACGCCAGTAAGTTTGTTACCAGTAATAGAAACTTGAGTTGAAGTAGAAGACCAAGTTGCGTTTTCAATAAGAGTACCATTAATCATAACTGAAAGCGTTAAATCTTCACCTTCTAAAACTGTGGTTTTAGCTAAGAAATCATCAGCACCGTCGTTGAAATAGAACGGATCAGCTACGTTAACGGTATAAGTTCTAGAATACTGTTTACCATTGAAATCAAACGTTGCGTTAACAACCGCACCATCACCGATCTTTATACCCTTAATAATGTTACCTTCTAAAATTTCGATAAGATCGCTATTTTCAGTGAGAACGAGATTTTCAACCGAACCACCGTAAAGCTTAACGTCAAACGCTTGGCTGTCGTAACAATCAATAACTAAATCTTCTTTATTATTGATAGTTGCGTAGAAATTAGCGTTATGAACGTCAGTTAACGAGTGCCAAATGGGAACGTTACCAGAAACAACCCAGAATTCATTGTTTATATAGTGTCTATTAAATTCAGCAACACCTTCGTAGGTAGATTCAGCAAGTGCTTGATAGTTATCGTAACGTTGGAAACGAGAAACAACTCTAGTTTTACCAGTTTTAACAACTTTGCCAAATTCTTCCTTGTGCTCGCCTTCAGTTGATTGAACGGTGTGAGCTACTTTACCGTGAATTTCATCAAACGCTTTGTAAGGATAGAAGAGTTCAGTTTCGTTTTCGCCGTAGTAGATAGCACCAGAAGCAGTCGTATCATCAAGAATACCTGTGTTACCTGCAGTACCAAAGTAAAGCGGAGCTTCAGAAATAACGTAGTTACCAAAATAGTTAGAAGGATATTTTAGAGCACTACCAACGTTATGACCTAATGAACCGTAACCCCAAGCATTTAAGTCTCTCTTAGTGATAATTTGCGCTTCATCAACGAAATTATAACCTGCTTGCATCGGGAAGTGAATTACGGTGTTTTTAATAAACGCAGAGCTATCTATTACACCAAACGCACCACGAGTGGTAGGAGTTTCTCTAGAAACGTTGATATAACAGTTTTGAACGGTACCTTTAAGCGTCCAAGTTAACGGAGCAACTAAGCCGTAAGTATTAGCTTCAGTTCCTAAACCTTTAAGGTTTACGAACGCAACGTCTTTAATAACGGCGCTAGAACCAATGATATGGAATAAACCGTAGGCTTGAACATTTTTATGCTTAACACCAAACACGTTACCAGTGAAAGGATCGTAACTGGTGTATAAAGTGTTAGTTTTAGTAACGAGTTCAGTAGTTGCGTTATAGATAACGTAACCGTTACCGTCGAACACACCGTTGAACATAATATCACGAGGTCTAGAAGTTACTAAATTACCATTTGAATCATATAACGAATATACTTCGGCGTTATAGCCGTGAATACGGTTATCGATAACAACGCCTTCCATATCAATGTCGTTTAAAAGAAGGTGATAACCAGTTTCAACGACAGGATCGTCAATACGCTGTAACGCATCTTTAACTTCTAAAGCTTCGGAGATGAAGTACATTGCTGCATTTACGGGAATTTCGTAAATTTCAGTAGTAGTACCTAAAACGATAACAGTATCAGTAGTCGTGTCGTGGTTAACTTCAACGCCAATAATAGCGTCGCCTTCAATCATAAGAGAATTACCGTTTTGGTATGCGTCAACAAGGTCAACGTCACGACCCCAAGCAGCAAACTCTAAGTTTTTGTTTTCATAACCACCAGGAACTTTAACTTTGTAAGTACCAACTTTTGCAGAGAACAATTCTACTGTTTCTTCAAGAGTTTTTGCGGGACGTTCAAAGTTAATTTTGTAGTTATCGTTATACTCGTTTTGACCGTATTCGTATTTAACTTCTACGATAACAGAACCCATTTCGTTAGCGGTTAACGTTAAGGTGTCAGGATTCCATTCGTAGTAATCGTCACCAGAAACACCTGCTACACTCTTAATAGTAACGTTATCAGAAGTAAGAGTAACGGGAGCACCGTCGTTTACGATAACGGTAGGTTTAATTTGGTATACGTTGTTGTATTCAGTTTGGAAAGATGCAGGAGTGTTGATAGTCTTTGCACTGAGAACTAAATCGTTATCATAGAACGCAACGTTATCTCTAACGGTTACGTTATAAGTTGCAGATAAAGAATCAGTTTGGATAGCATCTTCAACGTTTTCCTTAGAAGTGAAATCTCTCCAAGTAGTGTTGATAGTTAATTTTGTAGAACCAGTTTTAAGACCAGTAATAATACCGTCATTAGAAACTGAAATAATAGAATTATCTTCTACTTCGTACTCAAAAGTAGCGTCTTCATACACTGCTTTGTTGAAAGAAACGTAAGGTAAAATATCATACGTTTTTTCATAACCAATAGTAGTGCTGTTAGAAAGATTTGAGTTAAGTTGAAGCGAAGGACGATAGTTGCCGTAAGAAACGATAACTGAGCAACTAGCAGTTGCAGTGCCGTAAGAAGCGGTAACGGTTGTAGTACCCTCACCAACGGCGGTTATGCTACCATTTTTGAAAATGGCAACGTTTTCATTGTCAGACGTATAATTTACGTCACCGTCACAGTTTTTAGCACTTACGTTCGCGCTCATCGTTTCACCTAAAATAAGTGAAAGCGAAGGAGTCATTGTAATAGATGGCTCAAGCGGTTGAACGACGGAAGTATTAGGAGAACCGTCGCCAGAATTTCCACTATCATCATTGCCACCGCCACAACCTACCGTTGCGAAAGCAACGGTAAGAGCAAGCGTAAGAACTAGGATTTTATTTAATAATTTTTTCATAAATTCACCTAAAATCAATAGTTACAATCTACTAAATTATAATTTAGCAGCAAGGACGTGGAAGTTAGTTTCACCACCACCTTCAGCATGAATACCCGGGTAAAGATCCGAGTAGTAAAGCATGTATTCTTTATACTTGTTGTATTCAGCAGAAGTTAAGTTTTCTCTATAAAGAGCCATAGTAAGGAAGATGGGTGAAATCATTTCGATGTGGATATGGTCTCTAAGTTGTAAGTATAAACCGTAGTTAATGGTTTCGTACTTAGCAATTTGATCAATAGCGTCGTACATGCCGTTAATCCAGAATTGAAGAACAGGAAGCGGCCAGTATTTTGCTTGACCCATCGTTTGACCACCTGCACCGGCACGAATATTAAATTCGTCTTTAAGCCATTGCTTGTAAACTCTCATCGAAGTGTAAATTTGAAGCATTGTATCAGCAGCGTCGAGATACATAGCGTCAAAATACTTTCTAGTTAAATCACCAGCAGGAATCGTTGAATCCCACATAAGATTACTTTGAACGTAAGAGTTAAGGGTTTGCCAGTCTTGAGCAACAGAACCTGTGTCTAACGATTCAGCGAAGATAAACTTAGTACCGATTTTTGCAAGTTTTTGGTAATAGTCGTTACCGTGAAGTGCTACGGTATCAAAAAAGTAAACATAACCACCTTGATATGACGGATAGTCCCAAATATAGTAGTCTTTGCAAATCATTTCCCATTCGTCCATACAGTGACGAGCTTGAGCGTTCATGCCGTCGTACCAGTTGTTTTCTTGCTTTCTGTAACCACCTGCAAAGTAGATGGAAACGTTCCAACGTTCTTTAGTTTGAGTCCAGTCGATACCGTTATTAGTCTTAACGTATTCGTAACCTAAGCAGTCGTCAGCAGGATCCCAGTGGCTAACGCCGTTTTCGTCTTGCCATACGGGAGCACTAGTTAAGCTGTGGTATACGAAGTAACCCATAGTGAAACCTAAGTGACGTCTATCGAATTCAGCGTTTTCAGGCTTAGCCATCCAAGGAAGAACGTATTGTTCCATAACGTCGTTAAGGAGTTTGTTAACGGCGCCACAGTAAGATTCGTCGTTTTCAGTATAGTCTAACTTACATGCGTCACAAGAACAAGCTTCACCCGCGTCTTCCATAGAGAATAACATAGTATTCTTATGAGGATATTTGCTTACGGGTTGTGCTCTACAAGATTGCATTACGCATTCAGCAACACGTTTAACTAACGCTTGGTAAGAGTTTTGGTTGGCGTGTGCAGTGTAACATACGGAAACGCCTACCCAAATATCACCGAGAGAACCTTTAGTTTGACCTAATTCAGAGTTTTCGTGTTCTTTTTGGTCACCGTATTCATACCAGTCACCAACGCCGTTACCGTCTTTATCGATAAGTTTTTGTTCTTCAGTAATACCATTACCCCAAGCACCCCAGCTATCGGGAATACCATTGTTGTCAACGTCAGTATCAGTAACACCGTCACCGTCAACGTCAGCAACGTATGCAACAGCATCGGGATTGCCAAGTCTACCAGGAGCGTACGGATCGTATTGAATAGCACCGGTACTAGTATAGAGTTGGCTTGTGGGAATATATTCGTCGTAGAAATATTTTTCTAAGTTTACGTAACGAGTATCATTAATGCTAGATACACCAACTTTGAAGCCTTGATAATATTCTTCAACGTTGTGAATTAAACCACCAGAGCCACCTGGACCACCCCACTTATCAGCGTGAAGAACGTTCATCATGTCGATACCGTGACCAGCAGTAAGACGTGCTCTATAACCACGGTTCTTGATGTCGTTTGCTTCTAAGCCGTTAACTAAGTCGTATGGGAAAGAGTTACCAACAGTATCGTAGGTAGGAATATTTCTAACACGTCTATCAATATCAGGGATATCTTTAACGTTGAATACTTTAGCTTTTTCGTTAATAACGTTAGTGTCGATAACGATAGTGTCTCTATAGAAATATTCGAAATTAAAGTGAAGATTCATGAAAGTGTAAACTGCGTTTACAACTGCAGTATCGGTATTACCTAAGAAATAAGTAATGTTTTTCTTAGTTATAATACGAACACCTTCAGTTTTAAGGTTGTCATAATCAACTTCTTCATCGGTAATGTGAATTTCAGGATCATAGTCGGGATCAGTAGCTTTTCTCTTGATAGATTTATACCAAGCGTTTTCACCGAAAGAAATATATAAACCGTCAGTAGTAACGGTGCTTATATCAGCAACGGTGGGTAAAGAAAGACCGGTAGCATCATTAAAGAGCATTTCGAATTCTTCTTTAGCAATCTTCATATCGGAAGATAAAGCGCTCGGGAAAATAAGTGAGAAATCACTTTGACCGTCTTGAACGAGCCAAGTATTCGCACTGTCAGGAGCAGTTAAATCGTGAATACCTTGGAACGCTTCAGTGGGAACGAATTCGGGAAGATTTTGTTCGCCGTCACCACTATCACCTTCGTTACACGCAACCATTGAGAAAGAGAGCGTGAATACAAGAGTTAAAATTACAAAAATTCTTGATAATCTTTTAATCATTTTCTATTCCTCCTTTGATTACTTTTGAACGTTAAGTTTATAACTTACGTAAGTTATATTGTTAGCTTCGTCAAGAGCCATGATATATACGGTGTACATACCACTTCTCGTAATAACGCAACTATCAGTTATGGGAACGTGATCGTCGCCCTCTTTAATTACTTCAAACGGTTCAGAAGAGTAAACCGTGAAAAAGTCGCTATCACGAATAATGATTACGCCAACTTTAATGTTAGTGTCTTCAGAAATATCGTCGGTAACACTGTACTCTATCGAGAATACCTTACCTAAGGTTACGTTGTGGATAGTATCCTTATTGAAACCGTAGTTAAGAGTGATTGTCGGAGGAGTAACGTCAACCGCAGCAAAGTTGTAACTATAATTAGTTGACTTACCAGCAGCGTCAGTTATCTTGTAAGTTACCTTCCAAGTAGCGTACTTATCAAGTTTAACGGTGTAATTCTTATTAGGATCTTGAGTACCGTCTAATTTAACGTTTTCTAAACTTGTAACAGGAGTACCGTCTAAGGTAACTGTGATTTGAGTATTGTTAGAACCGTCGTCATTAACGTCAACGTACGGAGTTAAAATATCGTTAACGATGGGAGCGTAAACGGTAATTACGGTATCCTTTTCATAAGAACCAGCAGAAGATGCGTAGTTAATATAAGGAACTGAAGTATCGTTAGCCTTAGCAGCGTTGAACTTGTGGTTACCAATGTTAATGATACCAATCTTAACGCTAGAGCTCGTTAAACCGCCAACGGTATAACTCATATAGAATAAGTCGTTAGTAGGCTTGAACGCAAGGTCGTATCTAGTTTCGTTAATAGCAATTACTTGGTTATCTCTATAGTAGTGGAATTGATAGGGACTGCCAGATCTAAGAGCAACGGGAGATGCGATAGATTTAGCGCCGTTAAGCGAAAGTCTAGTATCGTCACCTTCTACGAACATCTCAACGGTAACCGAGTTAGTTTGATCATAAGCATCGGTTAAGGTAAGCTTGAAACTCGAGAAGTCCATAGCGCCGGCATAAGTCTTGAAGTTAAGATAAGTTCTGCCGATATTATCGAAACTTAAGGGATTAACGAACGTAGTCGTTACTTCACCGCTAGAAACGGTAGGAGTCATAATAATTTCAGATAAAACGCTGTTAAACTCAGCGTTATCGGAAACGAAATACTTAGTTACGTCAAGGTTAGCGTAAATGCCTTCTTTCTTAACGTCGGTAAGAATTACCTTTTCGCCTGATGCAACAGCATCGTCAGTTCTAACGTCAACGATAGGAGCAGAAGAAGTAACGTAATCGGGAACGCCAGCACTTTCGTACTTAAACATAATGCTCTTTGCAGTTGAAATATAGTTACCGCTTGCATCAGCGCCAACTACGAAAGTATTCTTGGTAATTTTAGTCCAAGTAGAACCGTTATCGTAACTGTAATATACATTAGTATCGTTTTCAGTTATAGTGTTGCCAAACTTATAAGCAGTAAAGTCAGGCTTTTCGTAAGTCATACCAAGGACATAGTATTGATTAAGAAGAGGTTTACCAGCAAATTCAACAACGTTGTTAGATACGCAGTTAACGTCGTAACTATATACGAGTGCGTTTGCGTTATCGCTGAATTCGTAAGTTACCTTATAAGCACCAGGCAGCATGGGTTTGAAATCAAACTGAGCGCCGTGGAAATTATCAGCATTGTATTCGCCCTTGAACATTACTTCATCGCCAAACACAACGGAAACTTTAACAGTTAAATCGTCTAAAAGGTTTAAAGTATCTAAATATTTAAGAACGTCACCAGAAGCTTGAATACCAGAAACGAGTTCTAACTTATCAAATACGAATTTGATTGCATCGTTAACGACAACGTCACCCGTAACGCCTAAATCAGTTGCTTCAACGGGGATAACGTTTAACGTGTTGTAACCAACGTTACCGTAAATGTCGGTAGTCTTGTATTCAATAGTATAAATAACTTTTTCACTAATGGTGAAAGAGCCGTCGTTGTTAACGGGTACTAATACTCTAGCCGCTTCGTTAGGATCAGCGTAGTTCTTGTATACCTTGTAAGTTACTTCAGAACAATCGTTAGCGTCTTGAGCATACGCTGCGGGAACGAAGAACTTAACGTCCTTGTTGATAGGATCGAACGCAGAGTAAACACCGCTTTCGTCAGAAGACTTAGCGTCAATTCTAATGGTAGGCTTAGTGGTATCAACGATAGTGTCAGCACTGTAGAAGCTTTGAAGTTCTTCACCACCTAATGAACCAAGAGTATAAACGTCTACGAACGCTTCGCTACCAGTGAATTCTCTTGCACTCATAGTGAGTTTAACTTCGCCGGTAGAGAAACCGCTAAATAAAGTAGCGCCTTCGTCGAAAATATCAGGATTGTCAAGGTCGATAATGATATCTTGAGCAATAGTATCAAGGTTACCGTTTTCAAAGTTGAAACGACGGATCATATTGTACTTAACTACTTTAGTGGTAGGATTGTACATGAAACGATAGTCGTAATGTTCGTGTTCACCGTTACCCCAAGTTCTAGTTTGGTTAAGGAACGCTGCGTTACGAACGCCGTCAACGTAGTAAATTCTAATTGAACCTGGTTTTTCAACTGCATTACCAATGCTAGTATCAGTAGTACCAATAAGCGGAGTCGTGCCAGTTTCAACACCGAAAGTGTGACCTACTGAACCTACTTGGTTACTAGAGGTAATCTTAAGGTAGTTGTTAGGATCGTTAACGTCAGTGAACTGGAAGTCGAAATACTTATTGATAATTTCCGCAGTTTGTCTGTTAGCAGATCTATTAACTGCAGTAAGGTTTAAAGTAGCAAGAGTACAGAAACCTTCTTCGTCAACCACGTTAGTATTGATAATATTGTTGAAAGTAACTAAAGTACCAGAGCCTAAAGTAACTCTAACGCCCTTAGTAACTTCGTGAACGGAAGCTTCAGAAGTGGGGGTTTCAGTGAAAATTTCACTTACTTTGTATAAAGTACCCTTGGCGCATTTTTCATATGCTGTATAAGTAGTCCTATCGTGTAACTCAACGAACTCGTTGTTGTTAGTGAAGTTATTATGAACGTTAAAAGTATCATAATAAACGGTAGGTACGTTATTTTCATATGATTTATACGAAATTTTATAGATACCTAATTGATCGAGTTCAACAGGTTCAACAAGCGATACTACTACCCCATCAGGATAAGTAAGTAAGTATGCAGATGCTTTCACCGTAGAACTAATATCAATAGTTTTGGGGAATTTAACACCTTCAACCGAAGTGTCATCAGTAACAGTGACAACTGAATCAAGCTTATACGATGCTTCGATTTCAACGAAATCTCTATACGTCGTATCAGCCTTAGCAGTGTTGATGCTGGCAACGCCAAAACCAACGCCGAGTGCCATTGCTGCTGACAAGCATAAAACGGCTATTTTCTTTCCGAAAGATGCTTTCATATAGTTTCTCCTTTAAAATTTTTTCATATATTATAACTTTACTTTAAAACGAATGTTTACGCAAATAAAGTATTTATATATGGATTAGCGTTTCGCATTCGAATTAAAATAAAATTTTGTTATCGAAATTGAAATAAAGTTTTTTTATAGCAAAAAACATATTCCGCTCTACCGCAAATAATTGAAAATTTGCGGTAGATCTGAATATTTAGTTAGTTAATAATAATATTAAGCAAATAACAAACTATTATTCCTTAAGACCACCCATCGAGATGTTACCCATAATCTTGTTACGAAGTGCAACGAATACGATTAAGATGGGAACAACGATGATCATTGCCGCTGCGATTCTCGTAGGATCGTCAGTTAAGAACGAGTTAGCGTTAGTGTTCGTAATAATGAACAATCTGTACGAAATCATCCAGTGGTTAGGCAAGTAAATAAGGGGTGTTGAATAGTTGTTCCAACGGCCGATGAAGAATATCAACGTAACCGTCGTTATCATTTTGGAGGCTAGAGGCATGACTATTTGAACCATGGTGCGAAGTTGTGACGCACCGTCAACTTCCGCTGCTTCTGCGTAAGTACCAGACACGCCCGAATAGAAGGCATAGTAAACTAAGAAATACATGTTTGCGAACGTAAAGTTGACTATAAAGTCACCCGCCATCGTGTCAAACAAGTAAAGTCTACATAAAAGTTTAATACGTGCAGGCTCAGTACCTATTAACGGCATAACCATAACGAATAAGGTTATGACGTATAATAATGAACTGAACTTATACGGATATTTTGCTGCAAGATAACCTATAACGCAAGGAACGACCGCAATGATGAGTGAACCTACTATCGAATAGAAAAGCGTGTAGTAAATCATCATAAACATTGAGTTGTTGATGGGTTCGGCAGGCATCTTAACGTTTAAGTTCCAACCAGCGTAGTATAACGATTTTGCCTCACCGGGCATAACCGCTAAAACCTTCGTGTAGTTGTGGAACATATGAGGCCAGTAGTTTGAACCGTATGCAACGCCGTTGATGTAGTACAACTCTTTTGAAGTCCACATCTCGTTTGAGTAATTTGGAAGTTGCATGTATTCTCTATCCGCCCATTGCATAGGGGGTTTGAAAGAGTTCATGAGCGCCCAAAGAACCATGAAAGCGAAAACTATGGTATAAAGAGCAAGAAAGATAAACATTATCATAACCGTGGGGTTTAAGTTTCTATTTCTGCTCTTATGTGATTTTCTAACTGAAACTTGTTTTTCCATAATTTCCTCCTTAATCAACGCTCGGACCATACTTGGTCATTATCTTCTTAAGACCCATAGAAAGAGGTAATACTACTGCCATAATACAGAAACCTGTTGCCGAAATTTCAGAAAGAAGAAGACCACGTCTAGGATCGTTTACGTCAGGCGCAGAACCGACTAACGCACCTTTCTTAGTCCAAACGAAGATTTCGTAACCAAGCGTAGCAACGTCAGCAGGAGCACCGTCACCATAGAAAGTGTGTAAGTTCATCTGGTTGGTAAATATACCAGCAAGACCGGTAACAGTAAACGTTGTGAAGGTCGGCCAAATTAAAGGCAAGGTTATGTACCAGAATTCTTGTAAAGCCGAAACACCGTCAAGCTGTGCAGATTCTACTACCGAGTCGTTAATACCACTCATCGTACCAGTGTACATAAGAATATGGCCACCAAGCGCGAAGAAAATGGAGTACGCCATAAGATACGGGAACGGATCAGTCATAAGTAAGGGTCCAAGACCGCCCGTAGTTTGAGTCTTACCAGTAACACTGTTAATCATATCGGGAACAACCGAGTTCATCAAAATTCTGAACACGAGCGTTAATACGACCGACGATACCATTGAAGGAAGATAAAGGAAAACCTTAAAAAGACCGCTAAGCATGAACTTTTTGTATACGTAATAACTAAAGAAAATTGACAATATACCAGAAGTAAAGAAAGATATAAAGTAAATTTTAATAGCATTAAATACAGGCTTCCATTGCCTAATTTTCAAGAAAGTAAACACGCCTTTAAAGTTATCTAAACTCCAATATTCAACGTACGTACCAGCCTTAACGTCAAGGTAGGTAACTTTAAACGCCATCATAATAGAGTCTACGTTAACGTAAACGTAGAAAATTAAGAATTGAAGGAACGGTAACGAAACCATTAACGTATAGAAAATCAATCTCTTAGTTTTTCTAGTTAATATTCTCGGCGGTTTTACTTCAGGAGCAACTGGTTGCTCGTTGTTTAAAATATTTTCATCCATAAATCACCTAAAACAAATGTGTGCTCTATATATTTAGATTTACGCACGCGCATAACGCACGCGCTTCTATATATATATTATCTAAACATGCTTACCCTAACGGGCTCATCGCCCGTTAGGTGCATAGTTTATTAAGCGCCAAACGACGTATAAGTTACGTTGTTATACGATTTTTTAGCCGGATCAACGTCGTTATACGAAGTGCCGTACAAGTTAGCCCAAGAATTAATATCGTACATTTGTGCTTCAAACGCTCTAACGCATTGAATAACACCGTCTTTGTTAGCAAGTTTAAGCCAATCGTAAGCATTAGTGTTACCAGAAACGCCGAATACACCAGAAGCATATAATCTCTTATAGTAAATAGTTTGAGTTCTAAAGTTAATATTACCGTTAAGATCACCTACACCGTAAGAAATTCTAGAATAGTCAATTGACGCAAGTTTACGGTATTGAGCAAAGTGATATTGGTTGAAGTAGTTTTCTTGTAAACCAACTGCTGAGAAGAACGCTTGGTTCTTAGGGTTAGCAACTACTGAATCGTAGTTAGCAAGAGTTAAGGGATAGAAGTGAGTAGCCCAGAAACTATATGCAAGAACGGGGTCAGTATTTTGGAATTGTAACCAGAGTTTGCAGTATGCAAGTTTATCAGGATCAGATTCAACTTGTGCGTTGATACCAGTGTAACCAAGAGTACCAGCAACGAAAGTATTCTTATCGCCTTCACCTTCAACAACGGGTTCGTTGATGTTTACGGGCATGGGTGCAACTTCAGTTCTTCTGTTAGTAGCGCCGTCGTCAGCCATGTAAAGCTTGTTATATGCGTTAACGTCTGCTCTGTTTGCTTCCATTGACCAGAACGCACCTTCGATGAAGAACGCTGCGGGAACTTGATATTCTTTATCGGAATAACCACCGAATAAGAAGTTAAGTTGAGCTGCAGTGTGAGAAATATCGTTAGATTCGTTATAACCGAAGTAACCTTCTTTCTTAAGAATTTGTGCAGATGCGTTAGCGTAGAACTTATCTTCCATCCAAGAAGAATAGTAACCGCATTCTGGAGTGATAACTACTTCTTTAACGATAGGTTTCTTGATATAGTCAATTCCAGGATATAAGTTTTCGTTAGTGTAACCGGTAACAACTCTAACTCTTTTACCCTTAGAGTCGAATCTTTGAACAACGTTTTCGTAGTTTTCACCAGCTAAAGAAGCGTATAAACCGTCAAGATAAGAGTTCATATAAGAGTAAGCGTAAGTACCAGAAATTGAGAACGGATCACCTACCATTTCTTGGTCAGCACTAAATTGAGGAGATCTAATGTAGTCACACATAGCGAGCATTTCGATAACGGATGAAGGAAGACCATCGTCCATAGTATTATGCAAACCGTCAGGTCCTACACAAATTTCAGAATTAGGATAAACTTCGTCTCTCGAGCAAGTGTAACCGTTTTGACCGTTAGATACGCACTTACCAGCACCGATACCGTATTTACCCTTACCGTCACCGTCGTAATCACTGAACCAAATAGTGATGCCGAATTTTTCACTTACGAAGAAATCGTAACCAGACATGTAAGCTGCGTAATCAGAGTAGTCGGGATCGTCATTGAGCATTGCACCTGCAAGGTAAAGAGTTTCTCTTTCCCACATTTCAGTATCAATAGAGTAACCGCAAAGCGTAGAAGAACCAGGAGTACCATAGTAGTGTTCACCAGCAATATCCGAGAACGCAAATCTATAGTCGCCAGGAATCTTATCAACGATTGACTTATCTTCACCGGGAAGTTTATTAGTCATTACGTCGGTTATATCAACGAGATAATCCTTGGTTTGTAAGATGTTACCAACACGGTGGTCAAACGAGATAATATCACCACCACTCGTAGGAATAGTCGAGGGTGTGGTAGGAATATCTTGTTGTAACATAATTATTTCACAACCAGTGTATTTACCGATAGGTTGATTACCCCATTCTTCACTTTCGTTGAAGTAATCCATAAGGGTTTGTAAGTAGTCTTCACCAGAACCACCACCCCAACCTTTGGGGATACCGATTTTTACTTTGCCGCCTTCAGTAACGTCACCGTTATCGCCACCACCACCGCAAGCTACGGCGAAGAGCGATATCGCGATACAAAGTATCATAGATAAAAGTTTCTTCATTTTCTACCTCCTAAGTAGTTTAAAATTTTTTATGCGAATTGCTTAGGTTCGCATTTATTAACTTAACAACGACTAAACCGCATAATTCCCCCAAAGGAATATGCGTTCACGTGCCAGCGCACCTGTTCAAGTAAAGATATTATGCGCGCACACTATTATAGTATATATGACAATTCGACAAATGTATTTACACAATCGTAAAAACTTTTTGCACTATCGTAAATCACCTTACGTTTTCTAAAAAAAGGTAGACTATACGCAGTTTGTCACAATTATACAATTACATTTTAACAATAAAAGACATTACTGTCAATGATTTTTATGTTAAAATAATGTGAAAATTTTCGATTATATGCTATTTTTTTAATTTTGCTAAAAGTTTTACAAACAAAAAAGCCAACTTTGGCGTAATTTTTGCCAAAAATTGACTTAAACTATGTTTAAATTTGACGTTTTTAACTTTTTGAGTGCGTTTTAAAAATTAACGCGAAAACGTAACCGAAAACGATTGCCGACGTAACGCCTGCCGACGCGCTCGATAATCCGCCCGTAATCGCACCGAAAAGTCCACTTTCCGCACCTTTAATTCCACCTTCGGCAAGCAGATAACCAAATCCGCTTATTGGAACGGTTGCCCCCGCCCCGCCAAAGTTTACAACGTGTTCGTATAAACCGAACGCTTGAAGAACGAGCCCACCGAGCATAAAATAAACTAAAATTTTCCCAGCGGTTAGTTTCGTTTTGTTTATGAGTAGTTGCGCAATCGTGCATATTGCCCCACCGACTAAAAACGCTTTTAAAAAGCCGATTAAAATATCTATCATAAATTCTCCACGCAAACGCAGTGCGTTATCCCAGGAATGCTTTCGCCTTGACCTGAGGAAACGGTTGAAAGTAGCGCACCAGTTGCTAAAAATAAGATTTTATCGAGTTTTTTTGATTTTAATAACGGATAAACATAACTTGCAAAAGTAACCGTTGCACACCCTGCACCGCTTCCGCCTTGATATTCGTTTTCAAGCCCCGTGTAAATTATATCGCCGGCGTCAACGTGCTTATTTTCTATATCGTAACCGCAATCGCTAGTTAATTTGTACAAGATTTTACTGCCTAACGCTCCTAAGTCACCAGTCAAGATTAAGTCGTAATCATTAGGATTTGTGTTCGTGCCCTTAAAATGCCTAACGAGAGTTGACGAGCACGATGGAGCCATTGCAGCCCCCATATTGTTAACGTCCGTCACGCCAAAATCAACAACTTTTCCTATCGTTGCACTGGTAACGCACGGATAACCGTCCGTTTTTTTCGCTAAGACGTACGAACCAGCACCAGTAACCGTCCATTGCGACTGAGGCGGACGCGTACAACCGAGTTCTAGCGGATAGCGATACTGACGTTCCGCGCTAGAAAAATGGCTAACTGCACCAACGACGGCGTTGTCAATAAAATTTCCGCTTATCGCCATTGAAGAAACTATTATACTTTCAACGATAGTCGCACAAGCGTTATATAAACCTAAAAATGGGATTTCATAGTCGCGCGCAGTAAAACTAGCGGAAATTATCTGGTTTAAAAGGTCGCCTCCAACGAATAAATCTAGGTCAGTTTCTTTTAAATTTGCGCCGACCATTGCTCGTTTAACTGCCGTGGAAAGCATTTTGCACTCCGCCTTTTCATAAGTGTTTTCTCCGTACCTATCATCACTTAACTTTAAATCAAAGTACTTGCCGAGTGGTCCGTCCGCTTCCTTTTTACCAACGACGGAATACGTTGAAATTATCGACGGCGGATTTTCAAAATTTACGGTTTTATAGTCGTTTTTCATGCCATAATTATTCCTTTTATATAATATACAATCCCAACGGCAACGCTACCTAAAACGCCAAACACGATAATAGGCCCAGCAATTACGAACATCTTTGCAGCCAAGCCGTAGATAAAGCCTTCGCTCTTAAATTCCATTGCTGGCGACACTACCGAGTTTGCAAACCCAGTAATAGGCACTATCGAACCACCACCCGCGTACCTACCTATTTTATCGTACACGCCAAGCCCAGTTAAAAACGAGCCTAAAAATATCATTACGATGCTCGTTGCTCCCGCCAAAACGTCGCCGTAAAGACCTAAAACGTAGATAAAAAAGTATCTAACCGCTTGACCTATAAAGCATATAATTCCACCAACCCAAAACGCCCTAAAAAGCGTTTTTACTTCGTTTGTCTTAGGGCAAATCGAAGATACGAAATCTAAATATTTTTTATTCGTGTTTTCAGCGTTTTTCCCCGTCATTTTCAACTTCCTTTTTTAAGATTTCTCTAGGTTTTACTAAGCGCTCGTTCTCGCTCAAAAATTCATCCGTTTTCATAACGATATTATTGACTAAAATTTAAAAAATAATACAAAAAAATCCACTTTAAGTGGATAATTTTATTTTTCGGCTACTTCTTTTAGCCGTTTTATTATTTTATTTTCGAGCCTTGATACTTGAACTTGCGAAACGCCTAGAATTTTCGATACTTCGCCCTGCGTTTTATCCCTAAAATATCGTAAAATTATTACCTTTCTTTCACGCTCGCTAAGTTTTTGTAAAAGTTGCTTTATATATATCGTTTCAACAACGTCGTCTTCACTCTCTTTCGACGGCAATTTTTCTATTAAACTCTGTGACTTATCCTCTCCGTCGTCAACCGTTTCGTAAAGCGATACGGTCATCTTATTAGAGTCCATTGCAAGCACCACGTCTTGAACGGAAATATCTAGCGCTTTGCTTATCGTTTCAACGGTTGGTTCATAGCCGTGCTTAGACTGAAATTCTTCATTAAATCGGGCAATTTTGTATGCTTGATACTTTATAATTCGAGAGACTTTTATCTCTCCGTCGTCACGTAAAAAACGTTTAATTTCACCTATTATCATAGGGACTGCGTAGGTTGAAAATCTAACCCCAAAACTCTCGTCAAAATTGTATATCGCCTTTAAAAGCCCCATACAGCCGAGTTGATATAAATCATCGTAATCAGCGCCTTTGTTTTTAAATCTAAACACTATGCTTTTTACTAGTAACGAGTTGCTAGTTATCAATATTTCTTTGCTCTTTTCGTCGCCTAATTGCGCTTGTCTTACGTGCCGTAAAGTCTCTTGTACGGATAACATTTAACGCTCCTTATCGGGCGTTTTCATTTATGATTTTTTTGAACATTTTTACTTTCGTTCCCGCGTTTTTAGATGAGTTTACTAAAACTTCGTCCATAAAAGTCTTCATAATAGTAAAGCCCATACCCGACCTTTCACTCTCGATTTTCGTCGAGTAAAAAGGCTCTAACGCCTGCTCTAAATCGTCAATGCCAACGCCGTCGTCTGAAATTTCAATATGTAAGTCTTCACCATCGATTTCCGCTGAAATTTCTATCTCTCCAACGCTGTCAGGATACCCGTGAACGATTGCGTTCGTAACCGCTTCGGATACCGCCGTTTTTACGTCGCTTATTTGCGAAAGCGTGGGGTTTAGCGGTAGGATAAAAGACGCTATTACGTTCCTTGCAAACGCTTCGTTACAAGATATTGACGAAAAGTAAAATTTAACTTTATTTTTCATAACTTCTCCTTAAATTGCAGGCATGATTTTATATAGCCCTGAAATTTGCAAAATCTTCTCGACAGACTGGGTTGGATTTTGAATAAACACACTAATGTTACACGCCTTTAACTTTTTGTATCTTCCTATAAACATACCTATTCCGGTACTGTCCATAAAACTCAGTTCAGACAGATTAAATACTACTCTTTTAATACCGTTTAAATCTCTGATAAGCCCGTCGATAACGTCTCTAGTTTTAGATGCGGTGCACTCGTCGAGTTCTCCGACCAAATAGACGTTCAAAGTAGTTTTATCAAGATTGTATTTTATTTTCATATAACACCTCTCGGCATTTAATTTAACATATTTTTTCGCGAAAGATTTTGCGATATTTAGGCGAATTTTGTAAAATTTTGCAAAACAAAAAGCGCTTTAAATAAGCGCCTTTTAAAAATTGTGTTTTAAACCATATCTCCACCGTCGTAAACGTAATCTGGATTTACTATATCAGTAGTAAAAGTAAACGTTTTATCCGCTTTAATATTAAGCAAGATATTGCCGTGCAAGTCGTTTCTATAAACGGTTGAATCAATCGCTTGTAATCTCTTTAACGTTACGTCGTGCGGATGTTTGTAGGAATTGTTGTAACCGCATTGAATTACCGCGTATTCTGGTTTTATAATATCCAGCAACGCTTGAGTGGTTGAAGTCCTCGATCCGTGATGTGCAACCTTTAAAATATCGACGTCTAAATCAAGACTTGTAACGCCTTTGTAAAACTCAACGAAATCGTCTTCGCCGTCGCCTTCGTCACCACCTTCAGCGTCGCCTGTGAACAAGACGTCAACGCCACAGTAACTAAACTTTATTATCGGCGAATAATCGTTGGCGTTTTCATAATTTATTTGAGAATAATTTTCCGCTCTCGGCGTTAAGAAATCAAAGTAGTACTCGTAAAGGTTATTTTCGTAAGAAATCTTGCCTGCAAAGTCGCTGTTGTGAGTGAAAAATTCCCAACCTGCGCTTTTCGTTTCGCCATTGTCTTCGTACGTTTCGCTTTTCAAGGCGTTTAAAAAATCACCGTAGTTGACGGTATCTTTCGGCTCGTCACTACCACCCTTGTTAAAATCTGCGCTAAAATCGTACTTATCGCCGTTATAATATACGTGCGGACGATAAACGTAACGAACTTCGTACTTATTAAGCACTTTATCCATGCCACCTATATGGTCACTGTCTGCGTGGGTTGCTATAACGTAATCGAAATAGTCAACGTCCGTTTTATTATCGATGTAATATTCTAGTTTATTAAATTCTTTGTCTTCACCAGCGTCGATTAAAACGTTTTTACCGTCGGGAAGTTCAATGATTATTGCGTCGCCTTGCCCAACGTCAACGAAATGCACTTTCAAGTCTTCTAAAACGGTAACGTATGCGGTGTCGCCCTCTACCCTTATATCGTTTCGAGTATCGTCATCACTTAAACCTAAAAGTGACTTGATATATTCGTAAAACGGTGGATGAAAATAGCAAACAGCAACGAAAGTTATAACCAAAACGAGTGCAATTACGCTTAATGTCGATTTAAATTTTGATTTTTTCGATTTTCCTTTCTTTCTAGCCATTGTTTACCGCCTGATGTTTTGATTTTTTGTTAAATACGAAAAAGTAAAGTGACAAATATCCAATGAGCACCACCGCAACGACGAGAGCTGCGATAAAGATATTTACGTTTGGAACGAAAGATACAGTTCCGTCGTTTCCAACGATAGTATCGGCGTTTTTAAGCACTGCCGAGCCTATAAAAGGACCTATAACGCCCGGGATAAGCACTTGACCGATAATTCTTAAACCTTGGAATGAACCAGACTTGTTTTCGGGGGTTAAATCTCTAATTTTCGCACCGAATACGCCCATGCCTGTAAGGTAACCGCTCATCATAAATAACGAGCCGATAAACACAAGCGCAACGTTTTTAAATATGAAGAGTAAAACGTAACCTAGTATTAGCGACGCTATTGGTGAAATTATTGATTTTGTAAAGCCGAACTTATCGTAAAACTTGCCGTAAAGCGCAGTTACAACCGACGCAACGATAATTGCTGGCGCCATAATCAAAACGTAGTTATCCATACTTAAAGAAACTTCGTAGTAAAGTATAAGATACGGCATAAAGATTTGGATTGAGATATTAAATATCGCAAAAGCGATTAAAGTTAGGTAAAAGTTTTTGTTTTGCTTAATTACCTTGGGCGTAAAACCGTGAAGTAAATTTTTAAAGTAACTAACGTTTTCAGCCTTATTAATTACTGGTTCTTTAATGATAAAAATGCCGATAATACCGATGATTATAACCGCTATACCTATAATTAAGAAGATAGCCGTCCAACTGGAAGCTTTACCTAAATCAAAACTCATAAATCCGCCGAACACTACTAGTATTGCAACGAGTGGCATCATTGAGTTTAAACCTTCAACCTTTCCCCTATTTTGACTATTTGAACTGTCGGTAAGCCAAGCGTTAAAGCAAGCGTCGTTAGCGGTTGAGCCGAAAAATGTCATAACGCCGTCCATAATAATTACTAGCGTTACACCAAAACTCATTGCGGAAACGGTTGGGAATATTTTAGAGATAACGTCAACCCTTATAAGCGAGAATAAACAAATAGTTATACCCCAAACGATATAGCCTATTGAAATAAACTTTTTTCTACTGCCGAGTTTATCGGATAACGCACCCATAAAAATCGTTGTTAAAGCGGCAACGACTGCGGAAACCGCTACCATCGTTGAGATATCGTTTGCGCTTGCGTTGAACATTTTATAGATATATACGTTAAAGTACATATTTTCAACAACCCATGCAATTTGACCTGTCAAACTAAATATAATAAGCGCGGTATAAAACTTTGTTTTATCTTTTAATTTTAACATTTTAAACCCCAAAAATATCGTTAGTATTATTTTAACATAATTTATATTTTTTTTCAATCGGTAACCGACTAAAAATTTATTGAATATTATATAAAAAAGAGTTGACAAGTTTTTATATGAGTGCTAAAATTAAGAAAATATTGATAGAGGCGCAATTTGTCAATAGTAACCACGATTATCCGTGCAAGCGGTGTGGCGAAAGGGGCGGTTGCCGAAGTTGAGCAGGTATCTTGCAATCTTGCTTTGCTGGGTTAACGGAGAATATCCGTTAAACTGTCGTTTTTACGGAGTGCTATCAATGAAATTACGTTTATTTTAGCGTTATTTCAGGGCAGCCGTATTGTCGCTGCCCTTTATCTATGTATATGGTAAAAGTTTTTAGGAGTTTATTATGAAAAAGAACACTATTTTTGAAGGTATTGCAACTGCACTCGTTACACCGATGCACAAAGACGGTAGCATTGATTACGAAAATTTCGGCAAACTCGTTGACTGGCAAATTAAAAGCGGTATCAACGCGTTAGTCGTTTGCGGAACTACGGGCGAAGCATCTACTCTTACTGACGACGAGCACCGTGACGCTATCAAGTTCGTTGTAGAAAGAACTAACGGCAGAGTTCCCGTTATCGCTGGAACTGGCTCAAACGATTTAGCGTACGCAATCGACCTTACTAAGCACGCTTGCGAAGTTGGTGCGGATGCAGTTTTAGTAGTAACGCCTTATTACAATAAGGCGACTCAAAAAGGTCTTATCCAAATGTACACCGCTATTGCAGACGCTAGCGAAAAACCCGTTATCTTATACAACGTTCCTTCAAGAACGGGCGTAAACATCGAACCTTCGACTTACGCAGTACTTGCAGACCACCCCAACATCGTTGCTATCAAGGAAGCGGGCGGTAACATTTCTAAAATTTTAGAAACTTTTGCTCTTATCGGCGATAAACTCGACGTTTATTCGGGTAACGACGATCAAATCGTTCCTATTATGTCTCTCGGCGGTAAAGGCTGTATTTCCGTACTTTCTAACGTTATCCCCAAAGAAACCGTTTTAATGGCTCAAAAATGGCTTGAAGGCGACGTTAAGGCAAGCGCTGAACTTCAAATTAAATATCACGACCTAATAAGCGCTTTATTTAGCGAAGTTAACCCGATACCCGTAAAGGCGGCGGTTAGCCACTTAGGTTTTGGTGAAAACGTTTTAAGAATGCCCTTAACTTCTATGGATGAAAAGAAGGAACAAATCTTAGTTGATATTATGCGCAAAGAAGGAATTTTAGCATGAAAGTTGTAATAAGCGGTGCAAACGGCTTTATGGGGCGCGAAGTTAACGCCCTTTGTGAAAAAGGTTTTAAAAACGCTACTTGCGTAGCAAAAATTGACGTTGCTGGTGAAAACGTTATCCCTACCCTTGCCGATTTTAACGGCGAGGCGGACGTTTTAGTTGACTTTTCTTTCCACACTGCAACTAAAAAACTCTTAGAAGACGCAATGGCAAAAAATCTTCCTTGCGTTATTGCAACTACAGGTCATACCGATGAAGAAAAGCAAGATATTTACAACGCTTCAAAGGTAATTCCAGTATTCTTTGCGGCAAACTACTCTTTGGGCGTTGCAGTTACTTCAAAACTCGTTAAAGACGCGGTTTCCTTTATGGACGGTGCTGATATCGAAATTATCGAAACTCACCACAACCGCAAGGTTGACGCGCCTAGTGGAACTGCTCTTGCTCTTGCTAATTCCGTTTTAGAAGTTCGCCCTGAACTTAAAATTTCGACTGGTAGAAGTGGTTACTCTAAGCGCGAACAAAACGAACTTGGAATTCAGTCTATCCGCATGGGCAACGTAGTTGGTATTCACGAAGTAATGATAAATACAGGCAATGAAACTATAACTATTAAACACGAAGCGCACGCTCGTTCACTCTTTGCCAACGGCGCGCTCACCGCTGCTGAATTTTTAATCGGTAAACCCGCTGGGCTTTACGATATGAAATCACTTTTAAAGTAAAAGGACGATATGATTCACGATAACTTATCCGTAAACGAAAAAAATCACCTTGACTTTGCGGGCCTTGACACAACTGAACTCGCTAAAACTTACGGTACTCCGCTTATGCTTTTAGATACCGATAAAATAAGAGACAAAATGCGAGTGTATAAAGACGGTCTTGAGCGTTATTTTGGTAACGGCTCGTTCCCTTGTTATGCGTCGAAAGCCCTATCTATCAAGGAAATTTATAGAATTGCAAAGCAAGAAAATATCGGTATTGACGTGGTGTCGTCAGGCGAGATTTTCACCGCAAAATCCGTAGATTTTCCGCTTGAAAAAGCATTTTTTCACGGAAACAACAAAACCGACTTCGACATAGAATTTGCAATTGATAACGGCGTTGGTTATTTCGTTGCGGATAACGTTGAAGAGATAGACGCGATTTCTAAAATTGCAAAGAGTAAAGGTATTACTCAAAAGATTTTAATTAGAATTACCCCAGGTATCGACCCCCACACCAACGCTAAAATAACGACCGGGCAAGTTGATAGCAAGTTTGGAACTCCCATCGAAACGGGACAAGCGTTTGAAATGGTTGAAACAGCCCTTAAAGCTCAAAACGTAGAACTTATGGGATTTCATTGCCACGTTGGAAGTCAATGTTTTGAGAGTTCTTCGTTCATCGACGCGGTTAAAATTATGCTCACCTTTATCCGCGACGTTAAGAACTTGTTCGGCTACGTTACAAAAATACTAAACCTTGGCGGTGGTTACGGCGTTAGATACGTTAAAACCGACCCATACATTGATATTTCAAGCAATTTGCTAGAAGTTTCAAAGGCGTTTCACAAAACGTGCGATAACTTAAACTTAGCAAAGCCGACCGTAATTTTAGAGCCTGGTAGAAGTATCGTTGCAGACTCTGGCTTAACGCTTTATACTTGCGGTAGTTTTAAAACTATCGAAGGTTATAAAAATTACGTTTCAATTGACGGTGGCATGACGGACAACCCACGCTACGCGTTATACGGCTCAAACTACACCGTGTACAACGCAAGCAAGGTAAACGCAGATAGAAAAGTTACAGCAACTATTGCTGGAAGATGCTGTGAAAGTGGCGATATTATTCAAGAAAACGTTGAAATAGTTAAGCCTGAAAGGAACGATATAATCGCCGTTGCAGTAACCGGCGCATACAACTATTCAATGGCCTCAAACTACAATAGAATCACTCGCCCACCCATCGTTGCAATAGAGAACAAAACTCACAAAATTATCGTTAAACGCGAAAGTTTTGAAGATTTAATTAAAAACGAGATATAATTAAAAAACGCTCCGCAAATTTGCGGAGCGTTCGTTTATGTTAAAGTAAATTCTTAACGATTTCTTTAGTTGAATATTTTGATAAGTACGATGGTGCAACGTCAAATACGGTTTTAGCGCCAAACGAACCTTCGCTTGCAAGTTTTGAAACCGCCCTAGCGTACGCTACGATAACGGACGCGGTAAACTCTGGGTTGCTATCAAGTTTTAAAGAATATTCGATAACGTGTTTATTTTCGCCGTTTAAACCAGTTCTACCGGAACAAATAACGAAACCACCGTGCGGAATACCTGCGTGATCTCTATTTAACTCTTCTTGAGAAATAAAGTGAACCGTCGTATCGTAATCGGCGAAGTAGTTAGGCATAGTTATAATCTCGTTTTCTATAGCAACGCTATCCGCTCCGTCCTCTAAAACTACGAAACACTCTCTTAAATGCTTTTCACGAGTTGAAAGTTCGGGGTTTTCACCACTTCTAACTTTTTCTAGCGCGTTTTCAACTGGAATAGTATACTGTTTTGCGTCCTTAACGCCTTTAATTCGCCTTATAGCGTCCGAATGGCCTTGGCTTACGCCCTTTCCCCAAAAAGTATAGAAAGTGCTGTTAGAAAGCACGCTTTGAGCGTACAAGCGGTTGAGCGAGAACATACCGGGATCCCAACCAGCCGAGATTAATGAAACCGTTGAACTTTCCTTGCAAACTTTATCAACGTTATCAAAGTGTTCGGGTATTTTAGCGTGAGTATCAAAACTGTCAACACAGTTAAAGTGCTTTGAAAGTTCCGGCGTTTGCTTAGGAAGATCAGTTGCGCTACCGCCACAAATAACCAAAACGTCAATTTTATCCTTAAAATCAAGTATAGTTGACGCACTATAAACCGGCGTATTTAAAAGCGTTTTAACGGTAGACGGATCGCGCCTTGTGAAAACGCCTACTAAACACATATCGTCGTTTTGATTAACCGCGCATTCAACGCCCTTACCTAAATTACCATAACCGTAAATTCCAACACGAATACTCATATAATTTCTCCTTTTCTATATTTTATCACAAAAAAATTACGATTAGCAAATAAAATATAATATAAAAGTAAAAAAAATGCGACACAATCGTGTCGCAAATTTTATTAGATTTTAGTTTTGATAAAGTTTGCTGCAAGTTCCATATCTTTAACGGGATCATCGCCAGCCTCACGCTCTATCGTTAAGAAACCGTCAAAGCCGATGTCTTTAAGCGCTTTTATGTAATTATCCCAGTCAACGTCACCTTCGCCGATAGGAAGTTCAATAAAGCCTTCGCAAGCGTTGAGCGCATCTACACCGCCGAGCGCAAACGCGTGATAAACGTCGGTAGGATCTTGGTTTTTATCAAGCATTCTTCCGTCTTTTAAGTGAGTGTGAACGATGTGATCTTTTAAAATGTAAACTGCTTCAACCGCGTCTTGACCGGTAACCATAGTAAAGTTTGCAGGGTCAAGGTTAACGCCTACGCCACCTTTCGTATCTTCAATGAACGAAAGTAAAGTCTTTGCTTTTTCCGGGCCGGTTTCAATAGCGAGCGTAACGCCTTTTGACTTTGCGTATAAACCACACTCGGTAAGTGCGTCAAGCATAACTTTGTATCTAGGATTAGACTTATCTTCGGGAATAACGCCGATGTGAGTAGTTACGACGTTAGTTCCAAACTCAACGGCTAAATCTACGATTTTCTTGGTCTTTTCAATTCTTTCGGGGTTATCTTCAGCCCTTTCAAAACCAAAACCGCCCATATCACCGCAAAGCGCACTAACAACTAAGTTGTTATCCTTTAAAAGTTTTTTGTATTCAGCCTTTTTCTCACTAGAAAGTTCTGGACTAAAATCACCGGTCGTTGCGTAAATTTGAACGCCGGAAAGACCAAGCATTGCAGCCTTTTTAATGCCTTCTTCGTGAGTGCTTTTAAAACAGTCGGTAATAATACCTATTTTCATGATTTCATACTCCTTTTGCCGATATCGTATATCTGCATAATAAGTTTGTGGGTGTTGAGCGCCTCTCTACCCGAAATATCGAGCGGTTCTTTACCTGCTAAGGCGTTGTAGAACTGGCGAATTTGTCTCTCGTGTTGGAAACCCCAGTAATCTTTACCGCCCTCGTATTCAACTACGTTGTCTTGATGCGCTTCTTCAGTAGTTCCGTCGTTATACGTAATGTATGCGTCGTCATAACCAAAGATAACGCTACCGTTTTCACAGAATAAGCGAATTTCAATAGGCTCGTCTTTACCGTAGTTGTTCATGCAGTAGAACGCGTATTTAACGCCGTTCTTGTAAGTGATTAAGCCCTCAGCCGTATCTTCAACGACAACCGCCTTATGACCGCGGTTTGCCATAGAACAAGAAACGCTTTCAACTTCGCTATTAACTATCCAATGAACGAGATCGATAGAATGAATTGCTTGGTCGATAACTACGCCACCGCCTTCTTTATCCCAAGTACCCTTCCAGTCGCTACCAGAATAGTAATCGTCTGAACGGTTCCAAGTAAGAACGGAACGAGCGGAAATGATTTTGCCGAGTTTTCCACTTTCAACAGCCCTTTTAACGAGTTTTGCAGAGTTGTTGTAACGGCATTGAGAAATAACGCCGAATTGAACGCCGAGTTTTTCGCTGACGAGTACTGCATTTTCAGCAGTTTCATAGTCGATATCCATCGGTTTTTCGGTAAGAACCGCAACGCCCTTGTTCATAGCGTAAACGGCAACTTTTGAGTGAATATAGTGCGGAAGGCAAAGGTGAACAGCATCGAGTTTTTCCTTTTCAAACATTTCTTCGTACGAAACGTACGATTTGCAACCGTATTTGCTAGCAACTTCGTCCGCTCTATCTTTTTTAATATCACAGCAAGCAACGAGTTCAACGTCATCAAACATTTCAATAGAAACGAGATGCATAACCGATACTCTACCGCAACCGATAACCGCTACTTTAAATTTTTTTAAAGAGTTTTCCATTCTCCAGCATTCTCCTTAGCATTGATGAGCGCTTCTCTGATTTTGATAACTTCTAAGGTTTGGTTAACGTCAAACGAAACTTCGCCAGTTTCAAAGAAACGTAAAACGTCAGCAAGTAAATGAACGAAGAAACTCCAGTCGATAGGAACCATCTTTGAAACGCCTTCCATATCGGGAGCAATGAGGAAATAATCGTTGAATAACGTCAAGTTAATCTTAACGAGTTTGCCGTTTTCGTAAACGATATCAGCCCATTCTTGATCAAAATACTTTTCATATCTAACTTTCGATGCGCCACAGCCCATAAATCTAACGGCAATTTCAATGCAGTGAATAATGTATTCGTCGAAATTACCACCACCCATAATGGTTATAACGTCGGGATTAGGATTGCATTTTGCAAGTTCAGGTGCAAAGCGAAGAGCGGAACTGCTGAAGAACTTAACGTTATATTTTTCAGCAAGTTCAAAAATTTTCTTTGCAGTAGCGTAGTCGGGAGCAAAAGTCTTGTCAACGTAAGTAAGTTTGCCTTGAGCATACTTGAAAGCTTCTTCGCAGTATCTTAAATGAGTGTCAGGTCTTGCAGGCGCAAGAATCATTAAATAATCACTATTATCGCAAACTTCTTTAATGGTTGCACATCTAGTAACGCCGTTAATTTCACACCATTCGTCGTTAGTCTTTCCGCCTGCTAAATCTTCTTCAGCCCAAGCGTATTTAACGACGAAATCCGTGCCGTTTTTCTCATTATACTCTTTTATCCAAGTAACGTATTTATTAGCGTGGAAATTATCTAAAAAACAATCAATAAAACCGATGGTTTTCATAATTAGAATTGAACCTCCGATTTCTTATCGCTAGACGCGTAAAGAGCGTCTAAAAGTTTCATGCTTTCTAAGATGTTAACGATGTTGTTCTTATCTTTAACGCCAGTTTCGATAGACTTGATGAACGCTTCGTCTTCACACTTATACATGTTGGGAATATCGTATTCAGGGCAAATAGTTTCTAAGGTTTGACCGTCATAGAACTTAAACTTATCGCCGTAAGCAAGACGTGCGCCACCCTTATCACCCATAAAGTCGATATACATTTCGGGAACGTCAATATTTTGAGCCCAAGCACCGTTGAAAGAAATACTTGCCTTGTCAGTACGAACGTAACCGGTAATAAGGTCGTCAACGTCGTTAGTACCGTCAAGATTCTTAGTATCTTCCGCCCACATGCCTTTATATTTATAGGACTTCATATCTTTTGCCATTTCGCAGTACGCGTCACAAGTAACGTTTTTAATCTTAGCGCCACCTAAAACGTATAAGATAAGGTCGAAGAAGTGAATACCCCAGTCGATAAGAACGCCACCGCCCGATTGAGACTTGGTAGTAAAGTCACCGCCAAGGCCGGGGATAGAACGGAACGATCTGAACGAGCAGTAAACGTGATAGATGTTGCCAAACTTACCTGCTTCAACCCATTCTCTAAGCATTTCAACGGACTTATTATATCTGTTGCAAACGCCGATGTTTAAAATTTTGCCTTGCTTTTCAGCTTCGTTAGCCATTTCAACCGATAACGGATAGTTAACGGTGATGGGCTTTTCGCAAAGAACGTGTTTGCCAGCCTTTAAAGCGTCCATAGTAATCGTGTAGTGAGCAAAGTTGGGAGTTAAAACGAAAACAGCGTCAACTTCCTTATCTGCAAGCGCTACCTTATAGTCTGTGATAACTTCTTCGATTTTGGGGAATTTTTCCTTAGCGGTAACCGCTTTTGCCTCAATAACGTCACAAGCGTATTTGATTCTAACGTTATCAAGCTCGGAAAGAGCGGGTAAATGCGCGTTGTTTGCAATTCTGCCACAACCGATAATAGCTACAGTAGTCATAAATTTATCTCCTTTTTTTAATCAAAATTGATTTGATGATTTTATTATATAACTTTTCAAGTTATTTGTAAATATCCATTTTCTATATAATACATATCATTTTTTTGTATTTTTAGCATTTTTTCACTTTTTAACCTAAAAAAACATTGCTTTGTTTGTTGACATAGGCAATTTTTAGGTTTAAAATAAAATTGTTATGAAAACTCGTTTTAATTTCAATCGTTCGTTCATGGACACACCTAACGTTTACGGCAATTTAACTTTACTTCAAATAGGAAGAAGATACTGCTCGGAAGGTGAAATAATTTACGCACACACCCACCAAGATTTTTTTGAACTCACTATCGTTAACGGTGGCGAAGGCGTTGTCGTGTCAAACGGCGAGAGTTTCCCAGTTAAATCTGGCGACAGCCACCTATCAATTCCTTGCGATATTCACGAAATACGCGCTAGCGAAAATTCTAAACTTGAATACGATTACTTCTCGTTTAAAATTTTAGACGGCGAACTTAAAAATGAACTAAGTAAAATTTCGAGAAAACTTTTCGGCGCAAGCAGTAGAGTTTTTGCAGACCCCAAGATTAACAACCTGCTCGGCAATGCAATTTCAGAATTTTCTTTTGAAAAGCCTTATAGCCGAGAAATTTTAGAAAATATCTTTAATCAAATTGCAGTATACTTAGTCCGCGACTTTAACGACGTTGAACACCAAACCCCAAAGTTTTCCGAAAACGAAATACTTTGCTATCAAGTTATGAATTATATTGACACGCACATATATTCGATAACAAATCTAGAATTTATAGCACCAAAGTTTAACTACAATTACAGTTATCTTTCTAACCTGTTTAAAAAAACGACTGGCAAAAAATTATCCGATTATTTTCAGTCTCGAAAACTTGAAACTGCAAAAGTTTTAATTTTAGAAAACAAACATAAAATTACCGAGATTGCGTCAATGCTAAACTACTCGTCGCCATTTTCATTTTCAAAGGCGTTCAAGCAAAAATACGGATGCTCGCCAAAAAATTTAACCAAGTAAAAAAACCGCAGAATTGCGGTTTTTATTTTTGCAAAAAATTATAAAAGTTCCTCAAAATTAAACACGTATTTATCGGTTATTTTTTTCATATCTTCAATGAATTCTTTAGACGAGTCGTCATACACGCCGTAAACTTTCATACCAGCATTTTTAGCCGTTTTACAAGCATTGAAATTATCGTCTAAAAACACGATTTCATCGACTTTTTTACCGATTTTTCTAGCGGAGATTTCATAGATTTTTGGGTCTGCTTTCGTAGTTGAAAAATCATCACATGACCAAACGTTATCGAAGAGATCAAACACTCCTAAACGCTTTAAGCAAGGGTCAAGCATAGTATGAGGAGACGCGGTTAAAACGTTTAGCGACGCTCCCCTATTTTTAAGTTCAACAAGAGTTTTTAAAACACCGTCTTTTAAAGGAATATTATAGGTGTATTCGTAAAGCGCAAGGTCGCTAACAGTTTTAATAATTTCTTCTTCGCTAAGTTTTAAACCAAGCGTTTGAAAGTATTTTGCGCTTCCTTTATAACCTAGTGGCGTAATAATTTTAACGATATCGTCGCCGTAAGAAACACCGTTGTCGTCTAACACTTTTAGCATTGATTTTACGAACGTTTGCATTGAGTCAACGAGCGTTCCGTCAAAATCAAATAAGTAAGTATTTATCATATTTCTAGTACCATTCCGTCGTACGCAACGAGTGCATTTAAGTGCTTTGATTCTTCTTCAATCACGTCTTGAACTGGGTTTACGTTGTGAGAGAAGTGATTTATTACCCTAACCGTCTTATCGTCCATAACGCCAAGTTCAGTAAGTTTATTAAACACCCTTTCAACGTTTGGATAACCCATGTGTGCGCCTTCGTCACTAATAGGAAGAGACGCATAGCAACAGTCAACCGTTAAAGCGTTTAAATAAACGCCGTTATCCTTTAAATAATCAAAAACTTCATCGTAAAAATAACCCGTATCGTGACCGTAAAGGAAAGTTTTATCGCCTTTTTTAATAAGGTAAACATTTGCGTCAATCGCGCCGTAACCGTGTTTTGCTTTAAGTGGCGTTACTTGATATTCGCCAAATTCGTAAGTTTTATAAGGCTCGGCAACTACTACGTTCATAATATCTTTAGTGTGATTGCCAAGTTTACCTATCTTTTCAATGGCGTTTGCGGGAATTAAAACGTTGAGTTTTTCTACTTCCATATTTTTACCGTAACCTGCACCACGCATTTCAAGTTCATTATAATAGAAATGGTCGCCGTGAGTGTGCGTAAAGATAACCGTTTCGATTTTATCGCCACGTATACCGTATTTTAAGAAATGATAATAAGTATCCGCAGGCATATCGATTAAAAGTTTATTATCAATTATCGACTGACAGCGAGTGCGATAATACTTTTCACCCATCTTCCTTACGTTTTCGCAGTATTTACAGTTACAGAACGAACCCGGGAAACCTTCCGCAGCGGCAGTTCCTAAAAATTGAATTTTCATATACAACTCCAAAATAATAGTTTTTACGCTTATATTTTATCTCAAATAAAAGTTAATGTAAACTATTACTATTGACCGTATTTATACTAATTATTGACTTAATAGTTTCCGTTTTCACGACTGTAATTTTCAACGTCGTCAACGACCTTTTTAAAGTCTTCAAGTCCGTGTGGATGGTGACCGCATTCGGGCTTTATATAAACCTTAATTCTTCCGCCGTTTTCCTTGTAATACTTTTCAAGTAACGCGCCGTTTTCTTCAAATGGAACAACCGTATCGCTACCGCCGGCAACCAAAACTACTGGGATATCGTTTTTAAGTAAAATATCCATTTTGTCAATGGGGTTATCTCTATAAGAGAGAAGTTCGCTTTTAGTCGTCTTCATTACCCTATAATACTCGTCGAAGAGATTACTACTTCCTATACCTAAATCACAAGGGCAAGAAAGTAAGTTCATAACGGGTGCGTCGATATACAAAACGTCAATAAGTTCAGGATATTTTGCAGCGACTTTGCATGCGTAAAGCCCACCGCAACTCATACCGATAGGAATACACTTTTCACTTAAACCAAACTCACTTGATATAAGTTTTATAAATCTACCCTTTCTCTCCAAGTCACTATCGGGCGCCCAGCGGGTGAAATTTTTGTTATAGCAAAGATGATAACCACGCTCTAAAAACTCGTTTTGAGTGTCGGGAAACGCCGTAAAATACTCGGTTTTATAAACCCACTTGCCGTTTGGCTTAACGTTGGGCTTAACGATTATCGCATCTAGGCCTTCAAACTCAAACTTGTACGCTTCGTAATTAAAATATTCGTATTTAGTAAGTTCCATATTATTCTCCTTTTTTAACGTTTTCGTTTACGTAACACTCAACGTCTTCAACAACTTTTTTATAATCTTCTAAGCCGTGCGGATGATGGTTACAACCCTTTTTGATATAAACCTTAATTCTTCCGCCGTTTTCCTTATAATACTTTTCAAGCAACGCGCCGTTTTCTTCGTACGGAACGATAACGTCGCTATCGCCTGCAACTAAAACTATGGGGATATCGTTTTTGAGTAGAATATCCATTTTGTCAATGGGGTTATCTCTGTAAGATAACATTTGGCTTTTTGATAGACTAGTTGCACTATAAAAACTATCGAAAATATTGCTTTTTGCAACGCCTAAATCACACGGACAAGAAAGTAAATTCATAACTGGCGCGTCAATATACAAAACGTCGATAAGATTTGGAAACATTGCGGTTAATTTTACCGCGTAAAGCCCACCGCAACTCATACCGATAGGGATACATTTATTTTCTAAACCAAATTCACTTGATACAAATTCAATAAATTTACCCTTTCTTATAAGGTCTCTATCCGTTGCCCAAGCGTTAAAGTTTTTGTTATAAAGCAAGTGATAACCGCGGTTTAAAAACTCGTTTTGAGTATCGGGAAACGCATCAAAATACTCGGTTTTTAACACCCATTTGCCGTTCGGCTTAACCTTTGGCTTAACTATAATCGCGTCAAGTCCGTCAAAATCAAAAGTATACGCTTCGTAATCAAAATAATTAAATTCTTTTAGTTTCATAATTTATCTCTTTTTTATTATTTTTTTAATAATTATTGCATTTATAAACTTCATAACGGCAGAAGAAACGATTACGCCAAGCGCGAGCGCAGCGGCAAGTTGCAAAGTTTCAAACGCCTTGCCGGAAAACAGTTCTAAATTATTGCTAAACATAAACGTCATAGAATAATAAAGCGATGCACCAGGTACTAACGGAATTAAAGACGGTGTTAAAAATATAGTCGTCGGCGCTTTTAATACCCTTGCCATTACTTCCGCGTATAATGAAACCAGTACTGAAACTATAAAATAACAAACCGTTTCGTTTTTGATAATTCCGTAAAGTAGCAAGTAGGTTGCCCAAGCAACGCCACCACCAACGCCTACTGCAACGAGATTTTTATCCCTAACGTTATAAATCATACCAAAACCGATTGAGCCTATTATTGCCATAACGATTTCAACAAGGTATCTATAAAACTCAGTTGAATTAGAAATTGCGCTAAAATACGGCGTTTCGCCTATAAGGAAAATAAATACAAGATATCCAAGCGCAATAGCAAGTGCGGTTAATAGCGCTTCGATAAACCGAAGAACGCCAGCCATACTGTCGCCCGTGAAAAGATCTCGCAAAGAGTTTGTTAAACCGACGCCGGAAATTAATACCATTATGTTACCGATAATAATTTCGTCAACCGATAAAACGAGTTTAATTTTTAAAGCAAGGTATGAAAAAGCAGTTAACCCAAACGATGCAATAAACTTATTAAATATCTTATTTTTTACGAATTTATCGGAAAAAAGTATAACTAAGCGGACTAAAAAACCTATGAAAAGCGACACTATTGATTGAATTAAACTTCCACCGAAAAATAGCGTAAACGCCATTGCAATAACTGAGTAAATTATAAACTCAAGCCAAAGCGGATAAGTTTTTGCGCTTGAAATAACTAAAAGTTCACTTCTAATTTCTTCATAGGTTAAGCCGTCGTTTGAGCAGATTTTTCTAGACAAAGCGTTGAGGCGTGAGAGTTTATTAAAATCCGTGCCAGATGATAAAATTCTACGTGTTTGAGTGTACGCCAAACCGTTACTATCGTGCACGGTTAAAACCATACTGGTAGTAATGATAAACACGTCGACACGAATTGCTCCAAACGCCGTACAAATTCTAGTTAAACTGTCTTCAACGCGGTGAACTTCTGCACCAGAAAGTAACATTTGTTCGCCTATATCAAGTGCTAAATCAAGACGTTTTTTCATAAAATTCTCCGTTTTTAAACGTTTTTTGAAAAATTATCTAATAAATCTTGCAAATAATTAAAAAACATTGATGCGTTATAACCGTCTCCAACAGCGTGGTTGTAGTCGATGGTAACGGGTATTTTAAACTTACCGTTTTCTTCTACGTATTTTCCCCAACTAACGACAGGGAAAAATCTCGGCTCGGTTTCAATGTGCATTGTAAAGTTTTTATAGTAAACCCAAGGTAAACAAGTAATATCGAAAACGTTTTCAGGTTGGTTTGGAATAAAGCCCGAAACGTCTTTGTTTTTTTCGCGCTCATTTTGGCAATTAGAGTAAAAAGTTTTAAAATCTTTAGAATATTCAACTACGAATTTATTAAACTTTTTAGTTTTTTCGTTAAAATCGGTAAAAGACGGCGAAACGTAGTCCCATAAAACGAGTTTTCCGTCCTTTTTACCGTACTTATACTCGTCGTGCGAGTTTACGACTTTTGAAACCGCCCATATCATACAAGGATAAAACTTATATCCGTTTGATTTTGCAAAGTTTACAAGTTTCGTAACGTCCAAATCAACCGTTAAGTTCATAACGATTTTAAGGTCGGTCGTATACATATTAAAAAGTTCTTTTCTATCCCAAGTTTCAATATCAATTATTTTGTAATTCATATCACACCTTTCTTTTAAAATTGCCAAATACTTCGTTCACCTTTTCAAAACTTGCAAAAATTTTAGGATAAGACTTTAATATTCTCATCATGTCGCCAAGTTGACGCTTGTTGATTATGCAAACGAGCATATATTTATCAGTATCAGAATACATTCCGTGAACCTTTAACTCGGTTACACCGTGTTTAAGTTTGGTTAAAAGTTCCTTTGAAAGTTCTTCGGGGTTATCGGTTACGATTTCAAACTTATAGCCGTTTTTAATACCTGCAAGCCCCCTATCAACTAAAACGTTTGCAATAAATAAGTTAAGTAAGGTACAAATTACGGGAGTTACTTTCATATCGTAAACGAAAAAAGCAATAGCAACGACGCTAGCGTCCATAATAAACGAAACGTACGCGATATTCATATCAGGTTTAGCTTTTTTCAAAAGCGCGGAAATACCGTAAGTGCCACCACTTGCACCAAAGCGTTTAAGCATCATTGCAAAACCAAAGCCTGAAATTACGCCCGTTGCAATGCACGCGAAAATAATATTGAAATCTTCGCCGTTATTTGCTAGTGAATAAGCCTTAAACCCTATCCAGTTATATACGTACGGCATAAACGACTGCGTAAACATATAAACGACTAATATTAAACCTAATTTTCTGTTAACGAAAATTGAAAGCAAGATAAATATCGGCAAGTTAAACGCAAGCATAAGCACAGACCAACTAATTTTATCATTTAGGAAATGATAAGTCATAGTTGCAAGACCGCCTACTCCTCCCGGCGCAAAGCCGTTGCTGTTTTGGAAAAAATGATAAGCAGTTCCAACTATCACGCCTGCAATTATTGCAATTATTACGTCAAATATTAAATTTTTTACGGTATTATTTTTCATAATTTAATAAATACTCCGTTAATTTATCTGGAAAATTTACAGTCATTCCATCAACGTTATTTGAAACAGCGTTTTTCATAACCATTTCGTCGCTCACACCCCAAACTCGAACGTTAAATCCAAGTTCGTGCCACTTTTCAACGTCTTTCTTTGATATAAGGCTTGCTTTAGGGCAAATTTCATATCCGCCTATATTTTTAAGCGATTCGTTAACCGAGTTATCCATACCGTAAGTTAGATAGCCCACTCTAAAAGACGGTTTATATTCTATAATTTTTTTAATATAGTCAAAATTAAACGACGTTACAATTACTTTATCTTGAACACCGTGTTTTACTATCATATCGGCAACGTCTTTTTCAATTCCGCCAACTTTTAATTCAATAGCAAAAGTTAAGTCAAAATGCTTAAAATGGACTAAAAAATCTTCAAAAGTTGGAATTTTATCCTTTAAACTACCGTTATAAACGAAAAATTTTGACAACTCTTCATAAGTATAATCTTTTATAGCGCCACTCTCACCGGTAACTCTATCGAGCGTATCGTCGTGAAAGAGAACTAAAACGCCGTCTTTCGTAACTTGAACGTCGGTTTCTATACCGTTTGCGCCCATATAAACGCCGGTATAAAAGGATAACATAGTATTTTCGGGGCAATATTTAGGTGCGCCCCTATGCGCGTAATTGATAAACTTTTTCATACTGATTATAAATTAAATTCATTTAAAATTGCTTGATTAAAATCAAGTTTTGCTTGGGCGGATAAATCTCCGTGTCCACGAAGTGGTACGACGATAAAGTTAATTTTATGATTTTTCTTCATTTCGTCAACGAAGCGTTTAGAGTGCTTTTCAATATTAACAGCCTTATCGTTTCCGCAGTGAAAAATCGTATAATTAATATTTGGCATTTTTTCCACTAAATGAATTGGTGAACAGCTGCGCATAGCCGACTGCAAGTCACCGTTGTATTCACCAAACGCACTATATAACGTTCTTGGAAGATCTGGACGCTCCGTAAAATGGTACGGAAGGTCGCAAACTGGACAGTTAGCAACGCAAGCGCATGGCGTTATTTTAGCGTAAGCCGAGTAAACAAGTGCTGAAAGACCACCCATCGAACTGCCCGTTGATACCACCTTAACTTTATGAGCAAGATTATATTTATCAATCAAAACTGAAACGATTTCATCGGTATACGAAACGGATTGCCTATTCATCCACGACCAAGGATTATAGTAAGGAATAACGTATACTATTCCTTTTTCAGCGTATTCACAAGCGTCACCAAAATCATCGCTGAACATAGAGAGTCCGTTTAAGCCGTAAAAATTTAGCACTATACCTTTTATATCTCCTTTAATAAGGTGATCGTTTGAATACGCGAAATTTCGTAACGTTTCATAAGTAATTATCTTTTCCATAATTTTCTCCATTATTGCTTATTAAGACAAACGAGAGTTTCGACGTGCTTGGTTTGAGAAAACATATCGTAAGGCTGAACTTTTTCTATTACGTAATTATGTTCGTAACTTTGCGATTTTTTAAGTTCGTTACCCTCGTAATGTAAACTGCCAACGAGTATTCCTAAATCTCTTGCTAACGTTTGCGGAGAACAAGAAACGTAAACGATTTTATCGGGCATTGCCGATAATAACGCGTCTATTACCTTTCTATCTACGCCTTTTCTCGGCGGATCTAAAACAACCGATATTTTATCGCCATTTTCTCGTAAACTTTTGATAAGTTTTGGAAGTTCTTCTTCACACGGCGCGCATATATTTTCAACTTTTCCAGTTAAATTATTATCCTTAACTAGTTTATTTGCAGATTCAACCGCTTCGGGAACGATTTCAATACCGTAAACCTTTTTAGCGCTTTGCGATAAAAGTGCAGTCATAAGCCCTGCACCGCTGTACGCGTCGATAACGACGGTTTCATTATCCGCGTTAAGAGTCTTAATAACGTCTTGATAAAGTCTTTTCTTTATATAATTGTTAACCTGCATAAACGACTCGGGAACTACTTCGTACCTTATGCCAAACTCTTCGGTAAAATATGAGTTTTCGCCGTAAATACAAGTAAATTTATCGCCTAAGATAACGTTTGAATTAGACGTATTTTCGTTAATAAATAGCGAAAACTTTTTAAATACAAACGATAACTTTTTAACTAAAACGTCGCTATGCGGTAAGTTTTTTCCGTTTATAACGACTGTTATTATAAGTGATAAATCGACTTGGCGAACGACTACGTGGCGGATAAGCCCCTCCAAAGTTTGTTCGTTATAGCAAGTAACGCCAGTTTCTTCAATAAACTCTTTAAAAACCTTGATTATATCTTGCGCCCAAGGCTTTTGAATAGGACACGAGTCCGTTTCAACCACTCTATGAGAATTAAGCGCAAAAAAACCTATCTTATTAACGCCGTTATCACACCTTATAGGCAGTTGAAGTTTGTTTCTATATTCGTACTCAACGTCACTCTTAACGCACGGCAAAACGGCTGTTTCAAGCCCTGCTATCTTTCTCAAACAGTCGCTAACGGCATCGGTTTTCAACTTTAACTGGTCTTTATACCTTAAATGTTGAAGTTGACAACCTCCGCATTTTCCGTAAACACGACAACGAGGCCTTACCCTCTGCTCCGCAGGGGTTAAGACCTCAATCAATTTGCAAAACGCAATATTCTTAGTTGTTTTGAGCACTTTAAATTTAACCTTTTCGCCAAGTAAGGCAAAAGGTACGAAGCAGACGTAGTTGTCTAAACGGATAATGCCTTCCATATTAGAACCAACTGCGGACACGTTGCCGATAAATTCGTCGTTCTTTCGCATAATACTATAACCCTAATCTTTTAACTAAACTAAAAGACATCTTTTGAAATCTAATCATTATAAAATCGTAAACGATATAGAAAATAAATCCAACGACTACGATTATTATGGGCATAAAATTTGTTAAAAAGGGATTTTCAACGATAAACATAGTGAACGCGTAATACATCAAAAAGCAAACGCCTATCATCCACAAACATTTTATCGGGTATAAAAACCATAGTTTTTTCCCCTTTCTAAGTTGGATAAAGTTAACTATCGGATGAAGCCCGAAAAAAGCAAAATATAATATCGCTATGTAAAAACGGCTCATTGCAAACAAGAACACGAGAAGTCCCGTTGCGAAATACGTTAAAAACGCACCCTTAAAACTGTTTTTAGTGAGCGGTAACATTATCATTAGTGACGACATAAATAGTGCGCTTAAATCAAAACTTTGAAAGTACGCGCCCATCGTTAAAAACACCACGCCTAGCGCCGTTGCAAGCGACGATACGGCTATGAGTTTACCGTTTTTCATAATTATCTACAATTACAGCAACAGTTGAGTAACATATTGCAAATAATCATATCGCAACACCATTGCATACAACTATCGCCACCGAGTTGTTGGTTAGGACCGCCCTGCTGATAAGTAGGCTCGCCTTGTTGATAGCCCGCGTTACCCGACCTATTCCAGTCGCTATTAATTTTAGCGCCTTCGTTAACGCGATTGTTGAGTTTTTCAAGCGCGGTTTTATACTTAGGTTCGTCGGGATTCATAGAGATTGCTATTTCAAGTTGCTTTTTGCTCTCGTTTATCCAGTTTTTCTTGAAGAAAATAACCGACTGATAGTAGTGCCACTCGGCAGTTCTCTCGTCAAAATCGTCAAGAAGTTGTTGAGCATTGTTTAAGTTGCCCGACCTTATTGCCGCTTCAACGCTTTTAAACGCCTCGGCAGTCGTTCCGTTTTGAGAGTGTTCAAAACGGTAATTGATAATTGCATTATATGCAACTTCAATTTCAGTTAAACGCTTAGCGGCGTTGTTGCCAACGTCACTATCTTCTGAAAATCTTTCTTCTTCGTACTGTTTTTTAAGTTCAAGGTATTTTTCCTTGATAACTTCGTTGCTATCTTCAGCGGAAACGCCTAAACTTTTATAATATTTATCAATCATTTTTTATTCCTTTTGAAATAATTTTATTCGTCATTGTTGGAATACCGCGAGTTAAAATATTAACTACTAAATCGGTATTATACTTCATTTCAATATTTCTAAAATTCTCGGCAATTTGGGAAAAAATACCGCTGAATACAAAGAAAATATCGTTTTTATGCTCGCTTATAAGCGTTTTAAAATCGGCGCATTTATAAGCGTTATATAACACGTTGAAACTACCCTTTTTAATATCTTTATCATAGTCATCAAGCGCGTCGATAAGATATATCCATTTTCCAAGCGCGTAAAATAATTGCTTGGTGTTCTCGGTTGCTTTATCTTTGAAAACTTCGGTTGAAATTCTTTCTAAGATAGTTGCAAAGGGATCACAAGTAAGGTCAATACTGTCACTTAAATTTGTTTCCAACTTCCTAAGTTCAGTATACCCTTCTTCAATAATTTTATCTATCTCGGGATAGAGTTTTTTAGCCTTTTTGTAACCCTTTTTTATAAGAGAACTTTTAAATCCACCCTTTTTCTCATCAATTATATCGTCTTTGACTTTATAATAAGCAAGCAAAACGTTCACAGCGCCTAGCATCATCGAAATTTCGTCAGGCTTAGCGACTGGGCGTTTTTTAATATGGTGAGCAATGCATCGCTCTTTATTAATGGAAACGTCAACCCCTAAAATATTGTGCGATATTGCGTTCATAAACGCCATATCAAAGGTGAGCGTTACTCTTGGAACTTGGCCACATACTTTGCCGATACTTTTACAAATACCGCAGTACATCGCTTTGTATAAAGTTTCGTCCTTTAAATACAAATAAGGGTTATCGGGTTTTAAATATCCAAACATTATTACCTTTCGGGACTATAAAGCCCAACTTTTCTATAAACTTTTGAAAGAGTTTTTCTTGCGATTTTGTACGCGCTTTCCGCACCCTTTACCATAATGGAATCAAGGTACGCTTTGTCTTTTAAAAGTGAATTTCTCTTTTCGCTTATCGGCTTTAAGCCTTCGGCAACCGCTTCACCGACTTTAATCTTAAAGTCCCCGTAACCATTACCGTCAAATTCCTTAACCGCGTCTTCAATAGAAACACCGCTAAACACGGAATAAATAGTTAAAAGATTTGAAATACCCGGCTTATTTTCGGGATCAAAGTAAATACTAGTATCGCTATCGGTAACGGCGCGCTTAAATTTACGGATAATAGTATCGGTATCGTCGTACATAGAAACGAAAGCGTTTACGTTATCGTCACTCTTACTCATCTTTTTGAGCGGATCGGCAAGCGACATAATCTTTGCGCCGTGTTTTGGGAAAATGGGTTCAGGAACGACGAAAGTATCGCTATAACGACCGTTAAATCTAATTGCTAAGTCGCGAGTGAGTTCAATGTGTTGTTTTTGATCCGCGCCGACTGGAACTACTGCCGTGTTGTAAAGCAAGATATCCGACGCCATTAAAACTGGATAATCCATAAGCCCCATATTAACGTTGTCAGCATGTGAACGAGACTTGTCCTTAAACTGAGTCATACGGTTAAGTTCACCGGGATAAGTCATAGTGTTAAGTATCCAAGTAAGTTCAGCGTGTTGCGGAACGTGAGATTGCACGAACATTATGCACTTTTCAGGGTCAACGCCACAAGCGATGTATAACGCTAAAAGTTCTTGAGTTGCCTTTCTCAAACTTGCGGGGTCTTGACGGACGGTCAAACAATGCAAGTCGGCTATCGAGTATATACAATTATACTCGTCTTGAAGTTTAACGAAGTTGTTGATTGCGCCAACGTAGTTACCGATGGTTGGAATACCGCTCGGTTGAACGGCGCTAAATAACGTTTTTTTATCTAACATAATTTCACCACGCATATAAATTAAACAAAGTATAACATATACTTTGACAAAAATCAAACCTTAACACTAACCTTTTATAATTTCTAACGCATCTTTCACACAAATTTCGCTAGATTTTTTATAAAAAGGCTGAACTTCACCGCTTTCAATTGCAAGTGGAATTTCAATTGCGGTAAACTCTTCAAGTTTTTTAATCGCCTTTTGAACTGAAAGTTCGTTAATCTTAGTTAAAGTTTTTAATAAATTTCTTGCAAATAAATATGGGGAATTGAGCGCTAAAATAAGCGTTTCAAGCCCGTCTTCATAATCTGCGTAATAATAGTCGTAAGCAACTAGCCCACTTGCGGAAATAGGGTCGAAAAGATAATCCGTTTCTTCAAAAAAAGCATTGATTATCTCGTCGATTTCCGCGCTTTCATAAGCGTTGAAATAAACGCCTTTTCTAACGTCTTCAACAGGTTTATCAACGCCTAAAATTAGTGTTTCTATCGGCAATTTTATCGTTTTTGCAAAGTCGAGCGCAAGCAAGATTAAACCATTTGATACGTCACTTGCAACGTTTATTTTTTGCCCGAATTCAATCTTACCGCTTTCGCATAAATCAACGTACGCCGAAACTAGCGTGAACGCAAGCGAACACACCTTTTCATCAAACGTTTTTCCAAATAAATAATCGGCATATGACAAAGAGTTTCCATCAAATAATTCAAGTACGGAAACGCAGTCGTCAACTCCGTAAACGCTCGCTGGAAACTCGCTACTTGAAATGCTTGAAAAGTAAGAATTATCAATATCTTTATTAAGTACCGTTTTATAAATGGAAATAATTCTTTTTTCAAAAGAAATGTCAACTAAACTTTTTAAAAAATTTAAACTTAAACATTTAAAATCGGCAGGTAATTTATACCCGCCGATCTCTGCGTTTAAAGTTTTATCTAAACTTACACCCATCTTAGTCGATAAGTTCCGCAACGTAAGCGGGCAAATCTTCACGCGCTGCACTTACGGAAATCACGAATTTAAGTTCAGGATATTCTTCTTGAAGTTGTTTAATGCTTGCAAATAACTTATCACCACCGTCCATTTCATTGCCGATAATTCTCTTTAAACCGTCAATGAAAACGTACTCAATGTCGCTATTACCTGCAAGTAAACCGTTAATAAACCCGTTAAATGCAACAGCACCTTTAATATCGTGGTCTTCAGTATAAACGCATCTTACGTTAAAGTTAACGTTAACGGTATTAAAACGCTTATCGGTTATAAATACGACGTTACCCTTAGCAGTGCTACCTGCTTTATTAACTTCATCAAGCATTATCTTCGTTTTGCCAAAGCCCTTAGGTCCGTATACAATTCTAATCATTATTAAATCCTCCGATTTGTTTGTATCTTTATTATATATGATAAAGTTTGTTTTTTCAATAGCAAACGGTGAAATTTCTTTAAAATTTTTTAAAAAAAACACCGCTTTTTAAAAAACGGTGTGATTTTTTTATTTTAATTTTGAAATGAAGGCTTTAATTCTTGCAAAACCTTCTTTTATATCTTCAATTGACACCGCGTACGATACCCTAACGAAGTTATCGGCGTGGAACGGAAGCCCCGGAATTAACGCAACGCCGTTCTCTGTGAGAATTGATGCAAACGCCATACTACCGTCTATTAATTTTCCGTCAAACGACTTGCCGATGAACTTAGAAATATCCATAAAGAGATAGAACGCGCCTTGCGGTTTAACGTAAGGAATTCCCATTTCGTCTAAAAGCGAGCACATAAACTTTCTTCTTTCATCGAAATCGTTTCGCATACTCTCAATTATATCTTCTCCGCCGTTGAGTGCCGTAATCGACGCGTATTGAGCAAATGAACAAGCACTACTCGTCGTGTGACCTTGAACGCGGTTTATAGCGCTAGCAAGCGCCTTGGGCGCTGCGAGATAACCCACTCTCCAACCAGTCATAGCGTAAGTTTTAGAAACGCCGTTCACGACTATCGTGTTTTCTTTCATATACGGCGATATAGTTGCAATGGATACGTGCTTTGCACCGTCGTAAACGAGTTTTTCGTAAATTTCATCGGAAATAACGGTTATCCCGTGTTTTTCAATTACTTTTGAAAGTTTAACTAATTCTTCTTCGCTGTAAATTGCACCCGTCGGGTTTGACGGAGAGTTGATAATTATCGCAACCGTTTTATCAGTTATTGCGTTTTCAAGTTCTTCCGCGGTTATTTTATAACCGTTTTCAACTTTAGTGTTAACGATAACGGGTTTACCACCGCAAATTTTAACTTGTTCTTCGTAAGTAAACCAAAAAGGCGCGGGTAAAATAACTTCGTCACCGTCGTCAACTACGCAATAAATTGCGTGAAAGAGTGAGGACTTAGCACCGTCCGATACAACAATTTGAGACACGTCGTATAAAAGGCCGTTATCTCTTTTGAGTTTTTGGGCGATGGCGTTTTTAAGTTCTGGCATACCAGAAACCGGCGTGTATTTCGTTACACCCTTGTCAAGCGCTTCTTTTGCGCTATCTATAATATAATCGGGCGTGTTGAAGTTTGGCTCGCCAGCCGTGAAACCTATAATTGATTTTCCTTCACTTTTGAGTTGTTTTACCTTTGCGCTAATTTCAAGCGTCATTGACGGAGGAATTAGTTGTGCTTTTCTAGAAATTTTCATAATTTTTTTTACTGTCCTACTGCGTATTTATTATAACTTTTGATTTATACTATATATAATATTCTATTTATATTAAAAATGCAACTATTTTTTACTATAAATTTAAAGTATTTTTTACGCGTACATTGAACAGTTGTTTGTGCGCGAGCAAAAGAAAAGACTAAAAAAGCGACCTTTTCGGTCGCTAATTTTAAAAATTTAGTCTTCTACGTTTGCGAGTTTTGCTTCTCTATCGGCAATTTGTAACGCTTCTATCATCTCGTCGATATTGCCCGATAAGAAATTTTCTAAACTGTAAAGCGTAAAGCCTATTCTATGGTCGGTTATTCTGCCTTGCGGGAAGTTATAAGTTCTAATTCTTTCCGAGCGGTCGCCAGTACCGATTTGACTCTTTCTATTTTCGTCGTACTCTTTCGTATATTGACTGTTATAGTAATCGTACAAGCGCGATTTCATAACCTTTAACGCCTTTTCTCTGTTTTTGATTTGAGAGCGCTCGTCTTGACAAGTTACTACGATACCCGTCGGCAAATGCGTCATGCGGATACAACTTTCCGTCTTATTAACGTGTTGACCACCAGCACCAGAAGAACGATAAGTATCAATTTTAAGGTCTTTTTCATCAATTTTAACTTCAACGTCTTCAACTTCTGGAAGTACCGCTACCGTTGCAGTTGACGTTTGAATTCTACCTTGCGATTCGGTTTCTGGAACTCTTTGAACTCTGTGGACGCCACTTTCAAATTTAAGTTTGCCGTACACGCCGTTTCCGCTAACTGAGAAAGTTACTTCCTTAACACCGCCAAGTTCGGTAAAGTTGCCGTTAATCTCTTCAGATTTATAGCGGTGTTTATCGGCAAAGTTGACGTACATACGATAGAGTTCGTATGCAAATAACGCAGCCTCTTCACCGCCCGCTGCTGCGCGGATTTCAACGATACACGACTTGTCGTCGTTCTTGTCTTTCGGGATAAGTAAAAGTTTAAGTTCGCTATTTACTTCCGCTTGGCGCTTTATAAGTTCTTTTATCTCTTGAGATAAAAGTTCTTTCATTTCCGCGTCTTTTTCCATTGCAATAAACGCTTCGGCGTCCTCGCGTTCCTTTTCGATTTTTTGAAGTTCTTTTATCTTTTCAACCGTTTCGGAAATATCGGAAAGTTCCTTGGTGTACTTTTTATAGTTTTCCATATCGGAAATAATTGAAGGGTCTAAAATTAGTTCGTTTAACTTTTCGTACCTATCTAGTACCGATTGAAGTTTAGCAGTCATTTCTTGCACCTACCCTTATTATTCTATCAATTCCGTTTATATCTTTGATAATAGTTACTTCGCCGTATTTATTTTCACTGTCGAAAAGATTTTTTATATCGTTTGCCTGACCGATTCCGCACTCTAAAAATATTATGCCGTTATCGGTTAAATAGTTATGGCAAACGCTTGCGAAATGCCTATAAAAGTCAAGCCCGTCTTCCCCGCCGAATAGCGCCAAGGACGGCTCGGCTTTAACTTCTACTTGCAAGTTTTCCATATCTTCTTTATTTATATACGGCGGATTTGAAATAATAAAATCAAACTTCTCGTCAACAAACTCAAACTTGTCGCTTAAAATAAATTGAGCGGTAGCGCCGAGATTTTTAGCGTTTTCCTTTGCAACTTCTAAAGCGCCACTTGATACGTCAACCATATAAACGCTAGCGCCCGTCTTTAAATTAACGGTTACGCCTATCGCACCAGAACCACAGCACATATCAAGCACCTTGCTATCGCTTTTTATCTCTTTTAACGCAAGGTCTACGAGTTCTTCCGTCTCAGGTCTTGGAATTAAAACACTATCACTAACCTTAAAATTATAACCGTAAAAATCAGCGTCGCCAAAAACGTAGGAAAGCGGTTTGTTTTCCGCCCTTAATTTCGCATATTGTAGCGCCTCGTCATTTTGCTTTTTAGTTACGTTTTGCTTACTTTGTTTAAGTGCGCTACGCGGAACGCCAGTTACTCTTGAAACTATCCACTCAGCGTCAATAAGTTCTATAACACCGCCCTTTGCAAGCACTTTTTCAACTTTACTTAGTAAAGTCTGAACCGTACCGAAAACGTCAAAAGATTTTTCGGGTAAAGTTTGGTCGCTATCCATTAGTAAAACTTCGTTAAAAGAAGTTATAGCAACTTCAATCATATCGTCACTTGGCTCTTTGGTGGTTATCCTTTGAAGAAGAAGCCCGGGCGCTTTAAAAATTATTAAAATCTTGCTTTGTGATTTAGATAATAGTTTTAAAATTTCGTAAGAAACGCCAGCGATTAACGGTAACGTTAAAAGTTTTACGCCAAAGCGGAAAATTTTGCCTACGAAACCTGAAAACTCTAGGCCAAAATGGGACAAAATTGCGTTTACGACTGCAAACAAAAGTATGCTTATCGTCATAACTAAGAACATAAAAGTCGTTCCACACCTATCGTGAACGCGTGAACAACCCCTAACGTTTTCAACGGTTAACTCGTCGCCTTTTTCGTAGCACGAAATGGTCTTATGCTCCGCTCCGTGATACATATAAGTCCTTCTAATATCTTTTAAAAGCGACGTCAATAATATATACGCAATAAATATCGCTATTCTTATTCCGCCTTCAATTAAGCAGTATAAAAAACTATTCGGTTTTAAATTAACGAATAAATCGGCAACTACTTGGGGAAGATAGAAAAATAGAAAGAGCGACAGTATAAGACCTAACGCAACACCTAAAAAGGACGCTAAGTCGGTTGCGCTTACCTTAAGTTTTTTAGAGAGCCAATCGTCAAACTTAGAAGTTTCTTCTTCGCCAAACACGGACGCTGAGCGCATCAAGTGCTTAGTTCCGCCAACGAGGGACTGAAAAAAGGAAACGACGCCCCTAATTATAGGAATTTTAGATATCTTGCTACGCTTTTTAAGCCTTTTCGTTTCAAGCAAAATATCGCCGTTTTCAGTTCTAACGGCGAGCGCTTCGCAAGTTTTTCCTCTCATCATAACGCCTTCTATAACCGCTTGACCGCCTATAGAAGTTCTATTTTTACAACCCATACTTTACCTATAATAAAAGCCCTAAGAGTAATTCTTAGAGCCGATTCTATACCACTTATAAAAGGTATAACTTTGGTAGATAAATCAAATACCGTATCTTTTCTTAAACTTATCTACACGTCCGCCAGTATCAACGAGTTTTTGCTTACCGGTGAAGAACGGGTGGCATTTAGAACAGATATCAACCTTGATTACGTCAACGTTTTTAGTAGAACCGGTAACGAACGATGCACCGCAAGCGCATTGAACGGTTACAGTTTTATAATTAGGATGAATATTATCTTTCATATTATCACCTCTCGAATTTTATTACTACGTTATTATATATTAATTTTTTATTTAAGTCAACTCATTTAACGGCAAAATTTAGCCTTTTTTATAAAAAATTTACAACTTTTTTAAGTTGAGAATAATTACTTGCAAAAAATTGCGATTGTTGTTATAATGATTTTAGGTTTATTATGAATAATTGGCAAATTGTAGAGCCGAAGCGTTTCGGCGGTACGACAACAACTGAAAATTTAGTAAGCGTTGACGACGTTAAGATTAAGACTACGAAGTGTTTCGTAACCCTTGACGATATAGACGCGTTCCTTGGCGAAACTAAGCACCAATACCCTTTCACGCCATGCAAAATTGCAGTCGGTCAAGTGGTTGAAGTTTTAAAGGAAAGCAACTATATAAGCAAGGGCTCGAAAGTTTTTCTTCCGCCGTTTTTCGATGAAAACGCTTCGGGTTACTTAAAAGACTTTATTGTTATCCCCGAATCAAAAGCTTTCGTTTTACCAGAAAACGTTTCGGAAGACGACGCGTTGTTTTTATGCCACGTCTCCCTTGCTATTACGATTATTGACAAACTCAATATCGACAAGGGAAATCACGTTGCAATAATAGGCGGATCACACCTTGCAAATATTATCGCGCAACTTTTAATGTACTATCAGTCAGTTCCCATTTTAATCGATTCTAACGCGAAAAATTTGGAAATTGCACACAAGACTAACGTTTACTACACCCTTGATGGTGGCGAGAATTTAGAAAATGAAGTTTTGGCAATTACGGGCGGTAGAAAATGCAGTAAAGTTATCTACGTTAGCGACTCTACTGAAGACGTTGACGTTATCGATAAAATAACGGCTGATTACGCGGACGTCGGCTTTACTGGTATTCCGTCAACTAAGACTAAACTTTCTTGCAATTTTGCGTTTGATAAACAAATCAATCTAGTTTTCGTTAAAGACGGAAATCAAAATATTAGAACAGCAATTAACCTTCTCGCTCAAAAGGCAATAACTCTTTCTTACTTTAAACTCCCAGTTTACAAGTTTGAATACGCCCCTAAGCACTTTGAAAACTCAATCTCTAAAAAAGAAGACAATCAAAGTGCAGAATTCATTATCGATATGTTATAAAAAAATTACGGATAGGTTATCCTATCCGTTTTTTATTTCTTTTAAAAATATATCATAGATATCCCCCGCGCCCAACACTAAAACCGTTTTTGCACTAGAATCGTCGATTACTTTAACTAAATCGCTAAAATTATCTACGTAAATTGAATTTATTTCCTTTGCTAAGCGCTCACTACTACCTAAATAGTCGTATTCTTCGCGCGACGGATATTCTTTAAACAAAACTAAGTTCTCGCCTTTTAACGCGGTTTTAAACTCGCTTATCAAATTTTTAGTGCGAGAATACGTATGCGGTTGAAAAACTAGTAAACAGTCGTTTTTAAAGACTTGTTTTGCCGAAGTTATACTCGCTTTAAGTTCAGTTGGATGATGAGCGTAATCGCAAACCACCTTTTTGCCGTGAAAAATGCCTATATCTTCAAACCTGCGCTTTGCACCTAAATAATTGCAAAGTGCGTTGATTATATAGGAGTATTGAACGCCGAAAACCGTTCTCGCAACCGCTATTGCCGAAAGGGCGTTATAAACGTTATGTAGCCCTGAAACGCCAAGATAAATTCTAGGCGATATAAACCCGCGCTCTAAAACTTTGAAAGAATAGTAACCGTCTTCTTCTAAAACCTCAACAGCCCTAAAATCGCTATCGCTATCAATGGAAAAAGTAACTGCGTTTGCGTTTATAGTTTTTAAAATTTTATCGTCTAAGTTTATAAACTTAACTTTACCGCGATTTAAAAAATTTATAAAGGTATCCGTTAATTTTTCCAAACTGCCGTAAGTATCTAAATGGTCTAAATCGACGTTTAAACATACCGGACAATCAACTGTGATAAAATCGATGTTTCTATCGAACTCGCACACCTCGGCAACTGCAACGTTTGAATTTTTAAACTCGCACACTTTATACTCTCCACCTATAAAGCGATTACAGTCGATTTTTGCAACTTTAAGTATTTCACTAAGCATAAATGACGACGTAGTTTTTCCGTGAGTCCCCGATATTCCTATTGAATTTTTATGTAGTTTTAAAATTATTTCTAACAGTTCCGAACGCCTGTATATCGCCTTTTTTAAGTGCCTTGCTAAAACCAACTCCGGATTGACGCTACTTATTGCCGAAGAATATACTATAACGTCTGCGTTTTCAACTGCGTTATGGTTATGACCTTGATAAAATTTTAGACCTAAATCTATCAAATTTCTAACCGTTTGATTTTCAATTTTATCGCTACCGCTAACCATAAAATTTTTATTCAAAAGGTATTTACACAAAACGCTCGTACCCGAACCGCCAACGCCTATAAAGTGAACTTTTAAATTTTCGACCGTTTTATTCATAATTTATCATATGTATAAATTTTTGAAAAATTTCCAAAAGTTACAAAAATAGGCGTTTTTTTGACAAAAAGTGCTAAAAAAGTGATAAATTTGTTAATTTTTTTCAAAAAAGGTATTGAAATTATACAAAATTAAGTGTATAATTTAATTAAGTTTATACATTACTATAAACGAATATATATTAAGGTGGTAGGAAAATTGAAGATCTCAGACGTAAGAGTACGCTTAGTACAAAAGGAAGACAGTAAGTTGAAAGCTGTTGCATCAATGACTATCGAAGATTGTTTCGTTATTCACGACATCAAGATTATCGAAGGTCAAGAAGGCTATTTTATAGCAATGCCCAGCAGAAAGGCAAACGATGGTGAATATAAAGATATCGCTCACCCGATTAACACCGAAACTCGCAAACAGATTATCGACGTAATCTTAGGTGCTTTCAACGAAGAACTTGCAAAAGCAGAATAAAATAACGACGGCTCAAGCCGTTTTTATTTTGCCGTTTTATAAAAAAATACGCTACCCGACGGTAGCGTATTTTAATTTTTACTTTTTGCCAAACAACCTTTTTACAAACGGCGGAATTTCCTTTTGTTTTTCAGGCTCTGCTTGCTCTACTGGAATAGGCTCTATTCTATCGTCCTTTTTAACTTCTTCCGCTTGAACTGAAATGACGTTCGTGGGTTGTTCAAACGAAGGCGCGTCAACAACCACTCTCTTTTGACCAAAACGGTCGGGGCTACCTGTAAACCCAGTTGCAATAATGGTTATAACCACTTCGTCTTTAAGTTCGGGAATAATATTTGCACCGAAAATTAAGTTTGCAGAATAGTCGATTACGCCGTGAATAAGGTTCGCCGCTTCGCTAACTTCACCGATTGAAAGCCCGTCGCCACCAGCGATGTTAAGGATAATACCGCGAGCGCCTTCAATAGTAGTTTCAAGCATAGGCGAAGAAACTGCTTGTCTAACCGCTTCAACGATTCTATTTTCACCTTTTGCCCTACCGATACCCATGTGGGCAAGGCCTTGACCTTTAATAATAGTTCTTACGTCGGCAAAGTCAAGGTTAATAAGCGCGGGAACGGTAATAAGATCTGAAATACCGCAAATTGCGTGTTTTAAATTATCGTCAGCACGCTTTAACGCTTCTTGCATAGGGGTGTTCTTGGGAAGAGAATCTAATAGTTTATCGTTTGGGATAACTATTAAAGTATCAACGAATTTTGCAAGGTTTGCAATACCCTTTTTAGCGTTTTCTTCACGCTTTTTGCCTTCAAATGCAAAAGGTTTAGTAACTACTGCAACGGTAACGCAACCCTTTTCTCTTGCGATTTTCGCAATAACTGGCGCAGCGCCAGTGCCAGTACCACCGCCCATACCAGCAGTGATGAATAAAAGATTTACGCCTTCAACGATTTTTTCAAGTTCTTCTCTAGATTCTTCAGCGGCTTTCTCTCCGATTTCAGGATACGAACCGGCACCTAAACCTTCGGTTAACTCCTTGCCGATTTGAATTCTATTTTTAGGGTCTACCTTAGAGTGCATAAGCGCTTGAACGTCGGTATTAACGGAAATGAATTCCGCACTTTGAATACCTGCGTCAATCATGCGGTTAACGGCGTTGTTACCACCACCGCCAACGCCTATTACTTTAATCTTACAAACGTGGTTAATCATAGTTTCGTCAAACATAGTAACTCCTTTAAGGCAAAATTAAATTGACTTGCCTTCCACAAAGAATAATTTATTTTTAGATAAGTCGAGCGCCGTATCGATAAGTGCTAGGCGCGAAGTGAAATTTGGTTTATTGTAATGCGGAACTTTCGGGGAAACAACGTTTGGGAATACGCCGAGCCTATTAGAAATATACTCAACCGCTCCCCTTACCGAGCAAACGCCCTCACCAGTGAAGGCAACGTCTATGTCGCTTGGAACTTTTAAGGTACATAAAGAAACCGCTTTATCGCAATTTTCTGAAATTTCTTCTAGAACGGACTTAGCAATTCTATTGCACTCGTTCCTTGAAAAAGTAAAATCGCCAAAGTCTTTATGAGAGATAACGTACTCAGCACCGTCCACGTCTTTAAGCCCAAGATTAAGTTTTGACTTTAATAGTTCGGCTACTCCGAATTCACAATTAAGCCCGTCGGATAAATAAGCGGAAATCATTCCACCACCGCTTGCAAACGCTTTTGAGTGCAACAATCCGTCACCACAAATTATTGAAAGAGATGAAGTTGAGTATCCAACGTTGATTAAAAGTTTGCACGCGTCACGCTCGTCAATGCTAAACAAGTACCTAGCGTCAGCATAATCTTGCAAAACGTATAAAACGTTTAAAACTCCAACTTTTTGTAAAATGGAATTTATAACTTCTACGAAATGATTAATTACGAAACCGTAAAAAATTCTAGCCGATAGCGAAGTCGCTTTTTTGCCGATAGGCTCGTGGGTTTTATAGTTATCAACTATAAAATAACTTGCCGAACGGTTAACGAGTTTGTACTCAGAATCGTAATCTTGATAAGCCGTTTCATATAGATACTGAACGTCTTGCTCGTGAATTTTTTTAACCTTTCCAAAGGTGATTTTATAGTTTTTTGATAAGACTTTTGAAAATTCACCGGGTACTCCCACGAATAAAGTCGTAATCTTTGACACGTCGCTCTTTTCAATAAGGTCGGAAAATAGTTTTACTATCTTTTTTTCAAGTTCTTTTATATCGTAAAACTCTCCGTCGAAATAGGAATAATATTTAACCGTTTCAATAGCGCGGAAATAAAACGCACCGTTAACACTTCTCTCAGCAACTGAAAGAGTAAGGTCGGCTGAACCGATATTAAGTGTTGCAACGCAATCGTTAAACATAAAATCCCCGCATATAGTTTATAATTACTTATATTTTAATATAAATAAACCGCCTTGTCAAGAACAAAGCGGTTTTAATTTTACTGTCTTATAGAAATATTTCCATCGTCGCCTAAAACGGCTACGTAATCGCCAACACCCTTATTTTCAAGAGCCAGATAAAACTCGTAGGTGGCGTTTAATTTTAACTCAGTCTCAACGTCTGCTTTAAGTATCTTAAACGTACAGCCTTCCTTCATATTAAGCGTTATCGTTTTTGAATCGTGGCCTTCGGTTTTTGCAGTGAACGAAACGAAACTTAACGAGCCTTTAAAGTTGTTTACGATAGGTGCGCTCGCCTTCATCATTTCCAAGAGTTTGCCGTCGTAAATCTTCAAAGGTTTACCAACTTCAACGTCGCTTAAATAATCAGAATAATCAAGTTTTATAAGCAAATTGTTTCCGTTTTTTAGATTGTTTTCAACGCCTTGTTTTTTGGCAAGAACGCAAAAATCTAGGTCGAGCGAATAATAGTTTTCGCCGTTATAAATAACCAGGTTTTCCGCCTTTTCTCTAACGTTTACCGATATTTTATTCGGGAATTCTTTTTTGACCGAAACGACTTCAATATATCCCGATAACGATGATAAATCCCTTTCGATTTTATCCTTTTTAACAAAGGTTAAATTTTTATTTTCGTATTGCGATAAATACTTAGCGCAAGCGTCCTTAACGTCTTCACTCGAACCTTGAACTGTCGTAACGTGCAAATCGATATCCGTTACTTTAAACGCTGACGCAAAGCAAAAAACTGCTACCGTTACAAACAGTAAACAGGTTATTAAAACAAGCAGTTTTTTGTACTTCATAACTCTACCCTTTAGTAATATCCGCACCTAAGCGCCGTAATTTTTTATCTATATCAAGATAACCGCGTTCTATAATATCAAGCCCGACTATTTCACTCACGCCTTCCGCTCCAAGTGCGGAAATAATAAGCCCCGCGCCACTTCTAAGGTCAGTTGCGTTAAGCACTGCGCCACTCAATCTATTGTTGCCAACGACTATCGCTCTAGAACCGTCCACCGTTATATCTGCATTCATCTTTTTTAGTTCGTTGACTATTGAAAAGCGGTTTTTAAACACGCCTTCTTCAATAACTGTTTTCCCACTTAGCGAACACGCATACGCAAGCAGTGGCGACTGAAGGTCGGTTGGAAAGGCTGGATAAGGCGCGGTCTTTACAAAACCTAAGCCTGAACCTACCCCGCAACACTTTAGATATATTTTATCACTTTCAAAGGCAATTTTGCAAGTGTTATTATATATTTTTTTTATTAATGCTATATTATGTAAGAAATTTGCGCCATTTATTTCGATTTCGCCACCGGTGTTTAGTGTTGCAAGTAAAAAAGTTCCAACTTCTATCCTATCGCTAATCGGCTTAAAATACGCTATTTTCTTAGTTAATTTCTTAACCCCGTGAATAACTATCCTACTCGTACCAGCGCCGTAGATTTTAGCGCCAAGCCTGTTTAGAAAAGAACATAAACAAACTATTTCAGGCTCTCGTGCGGCATTTACGATTATCGTTTCACCGTCCGCTAAACATCCCGCCATTATCAAATTTTCCGTGACGCCAACGCTTGCAAACGGCAATACGATTTTCGCACCTTCTAGTTTATCCGCCCTAAGATATAAATGTTCTTTCCCAGACACTTCCGCACCGAGTCTTCTAAGCCCGTCAAGGTGCATACCTATCGGTCTTTCCCCAAAATTACAACCACCGGGTGTTACTGCTGAAACTTTTCTAAACCTTGCAATGAGCGGACCGAGTAAAAATACCGACGCCCTTATCTTTTTAGATAGTTCACACGGAAGTTCGGGAATATATAGCGAGGAACAGTCTACAAATAGCGTATCCCCTTCGTATCTATATTTACCGCCCATACACTTGATAATATCAAGCATAACCGAAATATCACCAATATTAGGGCAATTTAAAAACCCCACTTCAAAGTCGAGTAGAACGCACGCTGCAATTAGCGGTAGCATAGCGTTTTTTGCGCTTTTTACTTCAACTTTTCCGTAGAGTTTGTTCTTGCCGTTGATAATAAGTTTATTCATATTCCACCTTTTAAACGAAACCCGTTAGAGTTATATATCATACTATGTTTAAAAAGTAGATATGGTTAATAGACAAGGCTAAATCTTATCCGTGTCTTTAGAGACGTTGTATAAAACGCCGAAAGCAGTCATAAATACGATGAGCGCAGTGTTTCCAGAACTTATAAACGGAAGCGGTAGCCCCGTAGGTGGAATACTTCCGCTGACGACCAGCGCGTTTATAAGCGTTTGCAAAACGAAAACGGTGGTTATGCCAAAAGCTGTCATATAACCAAAGAAAGTATTGCATTTTATTGACGCACGATATCCCCTATACGCTAGAAAAAACATCACTAAAAATAAGATAAGAACGCCGATAAAACCGACTTCTTCGCCGATAACCGAAAGGATAAAATCGCTTTCCGCAAAGGGCAAAAACCTAAACTTTTGCCTTGAATTAAACAGCCCTACGCCGAAAAAACCACCGCTACCTAACGCGTAGAGCGATTGAAGTAGTTGATAACCTTCGCCTTTTGGCGAAGCCCAAGGATTTAAAAACGCCATTAGTCTTTTTAGTCTATAAGGCTCTGAAATTATAAGTACTGGTAGCGCTAAAATCGCAGGGATAACGATTACTAATAGGTAACGCTTTTTCATGCCAGAAGTAAAAAGCATTGATATAAGCAACGCACCAACGCAAACGGTTATACTCATATTTGGCTCTAACATTATAAGCACGCACAAAATTGCGCCCACGACAAGGACTGGCAAAACGCCTTTTAGCGATTTCGTTCTTTGCGGTTTTTTTGCAAAGTAACCCGCAGTGAAGATTACGAAGGAAAACTTTGCAATTTCCGACGGTTGAATAGTTATTCCGCCCACACCTATCCAACGACGAGCACCGTAATTTTCAACGCCGAGCGGAGTAAATATTAGCGCTAAAAGTATGATTGACAAGCCAAGTAGTACGTATTTGATTTTGTCTAGTTTTTTGTAATCGATAAGCGAGACTACAATCATTGATGCAAGCCCTAACAAAAAACCGACTAATTGCTTTTTAAAAAAGTAAAACTTGTCACCGTAAGTTACCTCTGCCTGATAGTACGACGCAGAGTATATCATTATAAGCCCGAAAATCGAGATAATAACAACGCAAAGTGGGATAAATAAATCACCGCGATTTTTACTCGAAGAGATTAACGGTTTCAATAAACTTTTCTCCCCTTTCTTCGTAATCTTTAAACTCGTCAAAACTAGACGTTGCGGGCGAAAGCAACACCGTATCCCCACTCTTTGCTAGTTTATACGCCGTTTTTACTGCGTTTTCAAAACCCTTTACTTGCGTTACGTTATCTAATCCCACTTTTAAAGCGTATGAAAGCATAAGCGAAGAACTCTCACCCGTAATTACCGTTTGCTTTACGAGCGCTGAACCTCTAATCGCAGTCATAAGTCCAGTATAATCAAGCCCTTTATCCGCACCGCCGATGATTAAAACGGTTGGCTCGGTTAAATTTTCAACCGCTTTTATTGCGCTTGCTTCGTTGGTTGACTTGCTGTCGTTAATAAAAGTTATCCCGTTTACCATCCTCACCCTTTCAAAGCGATGTTTTACCCCTTTAAAGTCGCAAAGCGTTCTTTTAATACTCTCAGTTGAAACGCCTAAAATTTTAAGCGTACAAACGGTTGCAAGAGCATTTTCCACGTTGTGAGTTTCACTTAACGATAGTTCCGAAACGGCAAACAACTCTTCGCCCTTAAAATATATCTTTCCGTCTACGATATACGAGCCGTCAACCACTTCTTTCTTTGAAAAATATACGATTTTCGCGCGAGTTAGACCACAAAACTCTCTAACGTTATCGTCGTCGTAATTAAGTACTGCAAACTCACTCTCTTTAAGGGGAATTACCGCTTTACTTTTAACGAGCGCGTAATTTTCAAAGGTGTAATGCCTATCTAAATGGTCGGGCGTTACGTTTAAAACAACGGATATATGTGGGCAAAATAAATACGTCGTTTCCAGTTGAAAACTTGAAACTTCTAATACGCAAATATCCTTTTCGTTTATCTCGTTTACCTTGCTGATAAACGGAATTCCAACGTTGCCGACGAGTGCGGAATTGAAATTTGAGTCGGTAAGACCTTTATGTATCATGTTGCAAACCGTAGTTTTGCCGTTAGTTCCGGTTACTGCAACGATAGGTGTTAAAGTGTTTATAAACGCAAGTTCAAGTTCACCTATTATTCGCTTGTTGTTAGACCTAAAAACTTTACAAATCTCACTGTCTATTGGAACGCCCGGGCTTATAACCAAAACGTCGCAAAAATCAACTGCTTTTTGATAGTCTTCGACCGACGTTGCACCTAAGTTTTCAAGTTTTTCCTTATTTTTTATTACGATTTCACTCTTTCGCCTATCGTATATATAAACTTTGGCGCTTTTACCAAGTAAAAAACAAGCGGACGCATATCCGCTTTTTTGTAATCCTGCAACTAAAAAGGTAAGGTTTTTATAATACATAACTCTCCTATAAATAAACTGCTACGGCAAACGCCGAAATTATTAAAGTGATAAAGGTATATGCGTACGATATTTTTCCTTCGCTATACCCTTTTTGCTGAAAGTGATGATGAAGTGGCGCCATTAAAAATACGCGCTTTCCAGTTCTTTTAAATTTTACTACCTGAATTATTACCGAAAGCGTTGAAACTAGGTAAAACACGCCTAATATTGGAATATAAAACGTGTTTCCAGATAGTATTGCAACGGTTGATAGCGCACCGCCGATAGATAGCGAGCCGGTATCACCCATAAACACCGACGCCTTGTTGGTGTTGAACACCAAGTAACCAAGTAGCGCACCAGAAAGCGAAAACGAGTAAAGCGCAAGGCTACCGTATTCACTAAGGTTGATAAACGAAGAAAATTGATTTGCTTGAAGTAAAATTATAACCCCAAACGCGATAAAAACAACTGAACTTACCGATGCGCAAAGTCCGTCTAAACCGTCCGTCAAATTTACGGAATTAACCGTTGCAACGAACACTAGCGCGTTTATAAAAATTACGAAAAGCCCAAGTGGAATTTTAACGGTCGTGAACGGCAAATATTGAAAGTTAAGCCCGGTATCGTAAGCAAAATACGACGCAATCAAGGATATAACCGTTTGAAAAACGAATTTTTGCATAGCGGTTAAACCTTCGTTGCGCTTAAACTTAATTTTTATAAAATCGTCTAAAAAACCAACTATGCAAAAGCCGAGCGTTACTGCAACAGTTAAGTTCGTGAGCCTTGAACTACTCTTATTAAAGATTAAAAACGCTATTATCGAACCAAGGATAAACAGTATTCCACCCATAGTTGGCGTTCCGCTTTTGCCTTTGTGTTCGCTAACGTATTTAAGTATGGGTTGACCTATTTTAAATCTTTTAAGTAGCGGTATTAGTAAAAAACCTAAAATTACGGTAAAGACTGCGGAAAACGCAAACGCTAGTAAATACTCTTTCAAATAAGTTCTCCACTAAATTTTATTTTTGCGATCGTGTCTTTTATTACTTCTCTATCTGAAAACTTAAACTTTATTCCCATAACTTCTTGATATTCTTCCGCTCCTTTACCCGCAACTACCAAAACGTCACCGCTAGAAAGCCTAGATAGCGCGTAACCTATCGCCATCTCTCTGTTTTCGATAGTTATGTAAGATAAACTTGCCTTTCTATACCCACGCTCAACGTCGGAAATTATTTGAAATGCGTCTTCAAACCTAGGATTATCAGAAGTTATTATAGAAAAATCGGCGTGTTTTCCTGCAATTTCGCCCATAATCGCCCTTTTAGTAACGTCTCTATTACCACCGCAACCAAACACTAAGAACAATTTGTTTTTCGTTACTTCTTTAAGCGATTTTAATAAATTTTCAAGTCCGTCTGGGGTATGCGCGTAATCGATATAGACGTTTGCCCCGTTAAAGTTTTCAACAAACTCCATTCTTCCTGGAACGGTTCTTAATTTTTTAATACCGTCTTTTATTGCTTGCGAAGATATTCCCATTGCGCTAGTTAGCGCGGACGCACCAAGGCAGTTATAGACGTTGAATTTTCCTATTGACGGATAGTTTATCTTTACTATGTCGTCGTATAAATTCATAACGAAATTAAGCCCTTTCTTATCCGTTTCGATATTGACGGCAAAGACGTCCGCTGGATTTTCAATTCCGTAAGTTAGCGTTTTAACTTTTGAAGAGTTTATTATTTTTAGCCCTGTTAAATCATCGCTATTGACGACGGCGTAGTTACAAAAATGACTGTTAAACACGCTAATTTTAACCTTTTCATAATCGTTAAAATCTTTAAAGTAATCAAGGTGGTCCTGCGTGCAGTTGGTAAAGAGTAAACTTTCAAACTTTACGTTTCCAACCCTTTTTTGAACGATTGCGTGCGCGGAAAGTTCCATAACGGCGTACTCGACGTTTGCGTTTGCCATATCCATTAGCGTTTTATAAAAACTAATTGAATCGGGAGTCGTTAAGTCTGGTTCTACGTACGCTTTTTCGTAAAACACGCCGAGCGTTCCTATAACGCCTACTGAAAATCCTGCTTCTTCTAAAATGCTCTTTATTATAAACGTCGAAGTCGTTTTTCCATTAGTTCCAACAACGCCTATAAGTTTTGGGCGTTTTTTTATAGGTTTAAAAAACCGTTCGGCAATTATTCCCATAACTTTTTTTACGTCTTTAACAATAATTTGCGTTGCGGTTATATCGTTTTCTCTTTCGCTAATAACGGCAACCGCTCCGCGCTTTACGGCGTCTTTAACGAAAATATTTCCGTCTAAATTATTGCCGTTAACGGCAAAAAACAAACTACCTTTATAAACTCTTCTGCTATCGTTTTCAATATCGAGTATCTCTAAATCTTTAAAGTTTAAAATCTTCTTCGTTTCTATACCGCTAATTAGTTGTGAAAGTTTCATCTTTTTCAATTCCTTTAGAGTTAATTATCCCTTCAAATATCTTTTTGCACAGTGGCGCGGCAACCGTTGAGCCGTAAGTCCCACCGACTGGCTCGTCAACTATAACCAAGCACAAATACTTTGGTTTATCAGCAGGGAAAAAGCCTATAAAACTCATAACGTATTTGCCTTGATTTATTACGCCGTCTTTATATTTTTGCGCAGTGCCCGTCTTTCCGCCAACGCGATAACCGTCGATATAGGCTTGTTTACCAGAACCCTCAGATACGACCTTTTCTAAATACGAGCGCATTATCGCTGAAGTTTTTTCATCGATTACCGTTGCGGTTTTTTTAGGCTCGGTAACGCTTGATAGCGCACCGCCCGACGAGTAAATTTCCTTTACGAGATACGGCGAGTATAAACTCCCACCGTTTATTGCAGCGGACGTTGCCATAAGTAGTTGAAGTGGCGTGCACGCTATCGCTTGACCGAACGAAACTCTCGCTAAATCCGCCGATTTTACCGATTGTTTAGGAAGTAACATTCCTTGCGCCTCACCCGGTAAATCAATTCCAGTTACCCTACCGTAGCCAAACGAATTTACGTAACTATAATATTTTTCCTTGCCGAGCGACAACGCAATGTCTACAAATATCGGGTTGCAACTGTTGTTGAGTGCGTCTGATAAATTTTCGTTTGCGTGCTTACCGTTTGCGTGCGTTGACCAACACTTTATCTTTGATCCGTCAATATAGCGATACCTTGAAGAATTAAAAATATGCCCTTCGGAAAAAGCGCTTGCATTTCCTTTATAATATTCGTTTATATTTGCGCTTGCCGTTAAAACCTTAAAGGTTGAACCAGGCTCGTAACTATCGGCAATTAAGGTTATTCTTCCAAGTTTATTGAGCGTGTCCAAATCGCCGAGCGGAACTTCGTTGAGGTTAAGCGACGGTTTCATACTCATACCTAAAACTTCGCCGTTTTGTGGATTTATTATTATTGCAGACGCAGACGCTGGCGAATATTTACTCATCGCCTCGTCCGTTACGCTTTCTAAAATTTGTTGAATTTCATAATCTATCGTTAGCCTTAGATTGAGCCCGTCGGTTGCAGGTCTGTAATACGGCGTTTTTCCGCTTAAATCAACGCCAGTTAAATCGGCTTGATACAAAATATCTCCGTTTACGCCTGAAAGATAATCGTTATAGTAATATTCAAGCCCCGAAATTCCGTTTCCGTCAGCGGACGTGTAACCTAAAACTTGCGCTAAAAGTTCATCGTAGGGATAATATCTAGTTACGTCTTCGGCAAAATAAACGCCGGATAAAGAATACTTTGAAAGTTCTTCAACGAATTCTTTTCCGACGTGCTTTACTACTTTTATTTCACTTACTTTAGTTGTTTGTATCTTTTCGGCAAGCGCCGATTTATCAAGCGAGAAAATTTGCGATAAAACCGAACAAACTTCGTTTATATCGGTTACTGCTCTGGGGCGAACGAAAACGGTGTAAGTCTCGCTCGTAGTTGCGAGTGTAACTCCGTTTCTATCCGTTATTTCTCCGCGCTTAGCAAGAATAGGAACGTTTCTAGTCCATTGATCAAGCGCTTTAATTTGCAGTTCTTCGCCCCAAATTACTTGAACGTAAAATAGGCGAATACTTACGAACAAAAAAATAAAGGTTATCGCGCAAATAAACGCAAATAACCTCTTTCGTACCGTTGTTATTGAATATAAGTTTTTAATAATTTTAACCTTCTACCATACCAAAATCTTTAGCCTTGTCTATAATCGTTTCGTCGCTCGAAATTTCGCTAAGTTCGTCTTTTAAAGCGCTGTATTCTTCTTGAAGTGCCTCAACTTCAGTTAACTTTCCGTCGATAACGCCGTTCATGTTCTTTAAAAGCGAAGTGTTTAAAATTACGAGCGCGGATAAAAGCGCAACGATGAGTGCTAACACCACTACCGCAATTTTAGCGGTTGCTCTAACTTTCGTTTGAGTTTGATAACTTGATTCTGCGCGATAGTCTTGATAGATTTCCGCTCTATTCATCCTTTCAAACTGCATAGTAGTTGAAGAAGGCTTAGTGTCGTAATTAACACCAGAAACGAAACCGCTAACGGTTTGGTTGCGTTCTTTTACAGCGTCAGTTCTATTATAGGTGTCGTAATGCATAATTCTATCGAAATTATCCGCAATTCTCGAGTTAAACGCCTTTTCTTCACTGCTAACTTCCGCCTGCTTAGTGGTTTCAGTAGGTGTTGCGTTCATTTCAAACTCGTCTACGAAAGTATTCTTTTCGATTACGTTTGACTGTCTGTAATTAAACATATTGCTCTCCTTTACTTATTATGCTTTAAAAGCATTAAAGTTTTTCAATAATTCTAAGTTTCGCGCATTTGCTACGGCTGTTAGCCGTCGTTTCTTCTATCGTTGCCGTTATCGGCTTTTTATTTACTTCTCTTATAATTTCCTTCTTACCGCAAACACAGGGATATCTCTTATCGCAATCGCAACCAGATGATAATTCTTTAAACACCGTCTTTGCAATTCTATCTTCTAAACTGTGGAAGGTAATAACTGAAAGCCTACCGCCGACGTTTAGTTTTTCTACTATATCTTTAAGTACCGTATCAAGCCCTGTAAGTTCTCCGTTAACTTCAATTCTTATCGCTTGAAAGGTTTTTTTCGCGGGATGACCGTCACGCTTGAACTTAAATGGAATTGATTTATCGCATATATCAACGAGTTCGCCAGTAGTTTTAATCGGTCCGTCTTTTCGCCTTATAACTATGTTTTTTGCAATGTTTGATGCAAATTTCTCTTCGCCGTAACAAGATAAAATGAACTTTAACTGCTTTTCATCGTAACCGTTAACGACGTCGTACGCTGAAAAACTTGAAGACTTGTCCATTCTCATATCGAGTAGCGCGTTTTGACTCATATAGGAAAACCCGCGCTCCTTGTTATCAAGTTGATAGGAACTAACGCCTAAGTCTAAAATTGCACCGTCAATTTTATCAACGCCGAGAGAAGATGCAACTTCTTTAAAGTTTTTAAAGTTGGATTTCACCGCTTTAAAGTTTTTAAATTCGCTTAGCCTTTCGGTTGCGGATAAAATCGCCTCGTCGTCTAAATCGGTTGAGAATAAAAACCCTTCTCCTCCGAGTTTTTTAAGTATCGCTTCGGAGTGCCCACCACCACCGAGCGTTCCGTCAAAATACGTTCCGCCCTTTTTAACCGCTAAACCGTCTATACTCTCGTTCAGCATTACTGAATAGTGAGAAAACTTCATTATTTTAGCCTGTCCTTTAAAAGCGAAATTCTCTCTTGGTAGGTCTTTTCCTTTTTAAGTCTTTCACGCTCTTCTTTACTGTAAATATCAATGTGATTTACCATACCGATAGTAACCACTTCTTTTTCAATGCCGGCGTACTCTCTAAGTTTTTCGGGAAGAACTACTCTTCCTTGCCCGTCTTCATCTCCTGGATAGAAAGAAGACATAAACTCTGCAAACGATTCTTGCGCTTCCGCATCGAACGCGCTAAGACCTGAGAAACTCCCAACGAGTTCGTCAACCTTGCTTGCCGGATATACGCTTATGCACTTAGATGCGCCTTTCATAAACACGTAATCCGAGCCGAGTTCCGATTTAAGCTTGCTCGGTATTCTTATTCTGTTTTTAGCGTCAACTTGATGGTCGTACTCGCCGAAAAGCATAAACCTTCCCCCTTTTTTTGTTTTACACGACCATAATAACATACTTTTTGGTAACTTGCAACCACTTTTAGTAACTTTTTGTAATTTTTTTTAAAAATTTTTGATTTCTATGACCACCAACGACTATTCAATCTAAAATTTCATTATAAACTTTACAGTTTAACTCGTAACTGTCCCCAACGAACTTTACGCTACCTTTTTTTTGTAAACTAAAAAGCCTATGCTTTTTAAGTTCGTTTAAAAGGTCTATTTTAACCTTTAAAACACCGTCGACAACGGGAACTTTAAAGGCGGTTTTAATCATAGGTTTTATAAAGTGGTAATGGGTGCAACCGAGTATTATTCTCTCGGTGGTCAAAGGTATACGAGATAGAACTAAACTAAGGTCGATAGCGCTCAAATTAAAGACGTTTTTCTCAATTTCTTGTGCCAACGTTTCAAAACCTATAACGCTACATTTATAATTTTTCTTTACAAACTCACTCTCGCTTGTTTTTACCGTACAAAGCAAACAATCGTTTTCACAACTACTAATAAGTGGCGTAGTCTTTACTACTGGCACGTGGGCGCAATCTTTAATGTAATTATAAAGATTAGTAGACAACGTGTTACACGCTATAACTATTGCCTTAACTTTGCTTTTCATCAAAATGTTGACTGCCCTTTTAGAGAGTTCTTTTAATTGCTTTATACTCTTGTTTCCGTAGGGCGCGTTTACGTTATCGCCGTAGTATATAAAACTCTCGCCCGGCAAAAACGATTGAAGTTCTTTTAAAACAGTAAGTCCGCCTATTCCGCTGTCAAACACGCCTATCGGTAAATTTCTATCTAAATTTTTCATAACTTTTATAGGATATTTTATTTATGAAATGGTTTTATTAGACTTTACTTTAAAAAAATATTTAAAAAAATGAAAAGTACGCTAAAAATATGCTAAAAAAAGTTGCAATACTAAAAAAAGTGTGCTAAAATATCCATAGTTTATTTGAATTACCACGATAAAGGAGATAGACATGCCTAATATTAAATCGGCTAAAAAGCGCGTTCTCGTTAACCAGAAAAAAGCAACCATCAATAAAAGTGAAAGATCTGAAGTTAGAACTTATATTAAAAACTTCAACGCTATGCTTGACGCTGGTAATCTTGAAGAGGCTCAATCTGCATTGCCTGCAACTATGGCAGCGATTGATAAAGCAGTTACCAAAGGTGTTTACGCTAAAAATACCGCTGCTAATAAAAAGTCAGGCCTTATGAAGAGATTTAACGCTTTAAAAGCATCAAAATAATTAAAGAAGTTAAAAAAATAAGAGTTACCTTACTTGGTAACTCTTTTATCATACTTAAAAGTAATATTATATAAAATTTCACTTTTTGTGAGTAAGAAAATGTATTTACTCTTAAATTAATTAAAGATATAATAGTTTTAACGGATATATCCGTTTATAATATTTAAGGAGTTTATTATGAAAAATCCAGATATCAAGAAGTTTAAAAACTATAAATTCGGTATGTTTATTCACTGGGGGTTATACTCTATTGCCGGCAATTCAGAATGGGGCATTATGTACGACGATAAAAGTATGGAAGAATACAAACATCTTACGTACGACAATTTTACTGCTGAGAACTGCAATACTGACGAATGGGCTGAACTTGCTAAGACGATAGGCTGTCGTTACATGGTGTTCAATGCAAGGCACCACGACGGTTTCTCCCTTTACGACAGCAAATGCAGTTGGGGTGATTACACTTCCGTAAATTCTCCCGCTAAGCGTGACTTTATTCAAGAATACGTTGATTCTTGCAGAAAATACGACCTTGGCGTTGGTATCTACTACTCTCCTATCGACTGGCGTTTCCCTGGTTTCTACAACCCCAAAATGTTCAAAGAAAACGCTCAAGAAATGGTTAAACAATGCCGTGACCAAATTGACGAATTAACAACCAACTATGGCCCTGTTGATATTTTATGGTACGACGGTGGCGAAGACTTCGTAGTTGCATTCGGTATTGACTTCGGTAAGCGTAGAGTTCCTGAAGATTTCAGAACCAACCCGAAATTTAAAGATTTCTGGCATGAAGATGAACTTGATGAAATAGCACGTAAAAACCAACCTGGTATCGTTATTTCTCCCCGTATCGGTTCAAGAAAGAACGGCGACTTTAAGGTTTACGAATGCAGAATCAATAACTACGATGTTGAAAACGTTTGGGAAACTTGCGATAGAGTTGCTAATTCTTGGGGCTGGACTCCTGACGTTCAACCCAAATCGCTTAGAGAACTCGTTCAACTTTTCGTAAGAGTTATAACCGGTGGTGGTAACCTTTTACTTAATATTGGACCTGATGGTAGCGGTAGGCTTGAACCCGCTCAAAAGAAGCGTCTTTTAGAACTTGGCGAATACGTTAACAAGTACGCTGAATCAATTTTCGACACCGAAGCAGGCCCGATTGTAAACGGAAACTACGGTGGTACTACTCACAATAAACATTCAGTATATCTTCACATCACCGATTGGAGATGCGATGAAGCAACCTTCCCCACTCTCAACGCTAAAGTTAAGTCAGTTGAATGCTTATCTTCAAACGACGGATTCAAGTGGGCTGAAAAAGACGGCGTTCTTCACATGACCGTTAGCGACAAAGCGAAACTCGACCTTGACACTATCTTTAAAATCACTTTTGAAGATGAAGTTGATAAGATTTTCGAAGGCTTTGACGCTCACTCGTTTAAAATCGACGCTCCTGAATTACAATTTAGCACTTTAATTTTAGGCGAAGAAAACAACTAATACAAAAAAACAAGGCGTTTTAAAACGCCTTGTTTTTTTAGTTTATAAAATTCCAGTAATAAATATTTCAAGCCCGATAAGTATTAAAATTGCACCGCCTAAAATGCTAGCCTTGCCTGAAAGTTTAGTTCCAAACTTCTTGCCTATATATACGCCTGCAAAGCATAACGCAAAAGTAATAAGCGAAATAATAAGCACGCAAACGAGCGCTTTAAAGATATCGTAACTAGCGATAGTAAAACCGACGGATAAAGCATCTATCGACGTTGCTACGGCTTGAACTAATAAACTTACAAAGGTAACGCTAGTGCAACAACCGCACTCGCATTTACACTTTGCCCCGTCTATTATCATTTTTATTCCTATAAATAATAGTAACGCAAGCGCTATCCAAGGGACAGCCTTTTCAAACGCTGTAAAGTATGATAAAACGGTATGTACACACAGCCAGCCGACAAGTGGCATAACGCCTTGAAAAAGGGCGAATATACCGGCTATTAGCAAAGGTTTAGACCTTTTCATGCACGGCTCGTTTAATCCGTTTGCAAGTGAAACGGAAAAAGCGTCGACCGCAAGCCCAAAACCAAGCCCTACGCTCATTAGAAAAAAAGCAAAGTTCATAACATTATAAATGCTTGATAATCATTGCGGAAAGTTGTTCTTTTGAAGTTAAGCCCACCGCTTTTTCAACAACTTGTCCGTCTTTGAAAATAAAGAGTGCCGGGATACTGTTAATTCCGTAAGATACGGCAATTTTTTCACACTCATCAACGTTGACTTTTGCAACTAATATTTTGTCGCCAAGATCATCGGCAAGTTCGGATAAAATAGGCGCTTGCATTCTGCAAGGGCTACACCAAACCGCGTAAAAATCCACAAGTACCGGTTTTTTGCTCTTTAATACGACTTCTTGAAAATCAAGGTCGTTAACGCTTATAATTTTTTCACTCATAATATATCCTCCGTAAGATATTGTTTGCAATCAAATGGCGATTATGCCTTAAAATAATTTACAATTTCGCTAAGTTTAACTACAACTTCCGTGCCGTCGCTCATCTTTTTAATCTTGCACTCGCCAGAGTCTATCTCGTTGTCGCCAAGCGCAATAACGAACTCAGCACCTATTTTGTCAGCGTACTTAAACTGTGATTTGAAACTTCTTCCTATGTGATCGATTTCAGCACTAACGCCGTTTAATCTAAGGTTATATGCAAGTTCAAATGCTTTAGCATTTGCTTTATCACCCATAGACGCGATAAACACTTTGATAGTTTCCTTGTTGGGAATTTCAACGCCCTCTGCTTCCATAAGCATTAGAACTCTTTCAAGCCCCATACCAAAGCCGATACCAGGAACGGAACTTCCGCCTATTTGTTCAACTAAGTTATCGTATCTACCACCACCGCAAACCGTGCCTTGCGAGCCGAGTGAAGTGGTAACGAATTCAAATACCGTCTTAGTGTAATAATCAAGACCGCGAACGATTCTCGAGTTAACGGTGTAACTAAGCCCCACTAAGTCTAAACGACTTTTAAGCCCGTCAAAATGCTCTTGACACTCTCCGCAGAGATAATCGGTAATCTTTGGTGCGTTTTCGTTAATCTTCTTGCACTCTTCTTCCTTGCAGTCGATAATTCTAAGGGGGTTTTTCTCATATCTATCACGGCAAGTGGGACAGATTTTATCAAGTTTATCCTTATAAAACTCTTTGAGCGCTTGGTTGTACGCCTTTCTACACTCTTTACAACCCATACTGTTGATATTAAGTGCAACTTTAAGCCCAAGTCTAGTAAGCACCGTGTACGCAGTTAAGATAACTTCCGCGTCGATATCAGGGCCTTTTGAACCGTAAAACTCTATACCGAACTGATGGTGTTCGCGAAGTCTTCCCGCTTGTGGGCGCTCGTAACGAAATACCGGCGTAATGTAGTACATTTTAAGTGGCATAGCCATGCTTATAAGTCCATTTTCGATAAACGCACGAGCAACGCCTGCCGTTCCTTCGGGTTTTAAGGTTATACTTCTCTTACCCTTATCTTCAAAGGTGTACATTTCTTTATTTACTATATCCGTCGTATCACCAACGCCACGAAGGAATAATTCTGTGTGTTCAAAGGTTGGCGTTCTAATCTCTTTAATGCCAAAGAGTTTAGAAACTTCACGAACGGTATCTTCAACGTAGTGCCATTTATAACTATCTTGTGGTAAAACGTCTTTAGTTCCTTTAGGTATGTTAACCATAATTTCTCCTTAAAGAATATATTTTTTAAGATTTCTGTTGTTTTCTTCGGTTGCAAAATGTTCTTTAACGTAATTTTTGTCAACTACTACGGTCGTAAGAGGAATATTTGCGCCAGCGTTAAAGGAAATGTCTTCTAAAAGATTTTCCATAACGGTGTGAAGTCTTCTAGCGCCGATATCTTCGCTACTTGCGTTCATTTCCGCCGCAATAAACGCAATTTCTTCAATCGCTTCTGGCGTAAACTTTAAGTCGATATTATCAACTAAAAGTAAGGTTTTGTACTGCAAAGTAATAGCGTTTTGTGGCATCGTTAAAATGTTTACGAAATCTTCCTTCGTTAAACTTTTAAGTTCCACTTTGATAGGAAATCTACCTTGAAGTTCGGGAATTAAATCTTGAACCTTAGATATATGGAACGCACCAGCCGCGATAAATAAAATATAATCCGTTTTAACTGGTCCGTACTTAGTCATTACGGTAGAACCTTCAACTATGGGTAAAATATCCCTTTGAACGCCTTCTCTTGAAACGTCAACCCCACCTTGCTTAGACTTTGCGGCAATCTTATCGATTTCATCGATAAAGATGATACCCTCTTGCTCGGCACGTCTTATCGCTTCTGAGTTTACTGCGTCCGGGTCGATGAGTTTATCGCTTTCTTCCCCGATTATATACTGCATTGCTTCTTTAACGGTAACCTTTCTCTTTTTAGTGCGCTTGGGCATAAGGTCGCCAAAGATTGAACCGATGTTGATTTCCGCTCCACCGCCAGCCAAAATTTCCATATTCTTAGGCGCGTCTTGAACGGTCATTTCAATGTGAAGGTCGTTAAACTTTCCTTCCCTTAAATCGTTTAATAATTCTTGACGGAAAAGTTCGTCTGGCTTTTCACCCTTTTCACTCTTTTTAAGGTCGTATAAAATATCAACGATTTTTCTTTCAGCGGTTGCCGTTGCCTTAGAAGATACTATCTTCATTTGCTCTTCTTTAACTAAGCGCACGCTACACTCAACCAAGTCTCTTATCATCGACTCAACGTCTCTTCCAACGTAGCCGACTTCCGTGTACTTAGTTGCTTCAACTTTAATAAAAGGTGCACCAACGAGTTTTGCAAGCCTTCTTGCAATTTCAGTTTTACCAACGCCGGTAGGCCCTTTCATTATGATGTTTTTAGGCGTAATTTCGTCCTTTAACTCGGGCGAAAGTTTACTTCTTCTATAACGATTACGAAGGGCGATTGCCACCGCTTTTTTCGCTTCTGACTGCCCTATAACGTACTTATCGAGTTCTTGAACGATTTCTCTCGGTGTTAAATTCATAATACTAAAACTCCCCCGTTAGATTTTTTCAACGATTATGTTATCGTTAGTGAACACGCAAATCTTGCTTGCGATTTTAAGTGCTTTTTCGGCTATCACTTCAGCGGGATAGTCAGTTTCTTCAATTAAAGCCTTTCCAGCGGCTAAGGCGTAGTTTCCACCGCTACCGATAGCGCATACGCCACCGTCTGGCTCGATAACTTCACCGCCACCCGAAACGATATATAAACTTTCCTTATCGGCACAAATCATCATCGCTTCAAGTTTTCTTGCTACTTTATCTTCTCTCCAAAGTTCCGCTAAGGATACGACGCTCCTTAAAAGATTGCCCGAATACTTATTGAGCATTTCTTCAAACCTTTCAGTTAGAGTGAACGCGTCGGATACGGAACCAGCAAAACCAACGATAACGTTGTCGTTATAAATTCTTCTTACTTTTACTGCGTTATTTTTAAAGACTACCGATTCGCCGAACGTTACTTGTCCGTCCCCCGCGATAGCGGTTACGCCGTTTTTCTTTACGGCGCAAATGGTAGTACCGCGAAATTCAATACTCATTTTCTTTTTACCTCGTAATTACAATTTTTATCCGAACATACGGTCTTTCCGTCTTTTTCTATAAGGTGTTTACCGCAAGTTGGGCATAATTCCCCCGTAGGAACGTCCCAACTGATAAAGTTACATTGCGGATAACCAGAACAACCGTAATAAACCTTTCCCTTTTTGCTAATCATCTTTTGAGCGGGCTTATGGCATACTGGACATACGCCTACGTATTCCCCTAAACTCTTAGTGTTAGTACACTTAGTGCATTTAAGGTATTTGCCGAACTTTCCGCTTTTACTAAGCATAACAGCGCCACACTTTGAGCATTTTTCAGTAGAAATTTCGTCCCCTTCTTGCATCTTGGTGTTGCACACGGCGTTTGGGCAAGATAAATATTTACCGTAACGCCCGTCCTTTAATATCATTTTTTGACCACAGTTAGGGCAAACGTTTTCCGAAACTTTATCGTCGGGATTTTTAGTCTTTTTACAGTTAGTACAGTATAAAAACTCACCAAATCTACCCTTTTTCTTAACCATCATACTGCCACAGTAATCACAAGGAATATCGGTGGGCTCGCTGTTGTCGTTCGACGCAACTTTAAGTTCTGTTATGAACGGCGTGTAGAAATCGGCTACGACTTGATGCCAGTCTTCGTTACCGTCGGCAATCTCGTCGAGTTTATCTTCCATTTTAGCGGTAAAGCCTATATCCATTACGTCGCTAAAATACTTGTTTAGTAAATCGGTAGCGTCAAACGCAATTTGAGTGGGAATAAGGTATTTACCCTTTCTTGAAATGTATTTGCGTTTAGTAAGCATTCCTATAATAGTTGCATACGTTGACGGTCTACCTATACCGTTTTCTTCTATCGCTTTAACGAGCGAAGAGTCGGTATATCTCGTCGGGGGCTTGGTGAACTTTTGCTCGCTACCAAGTTTAACTAAGGTAAGCGACTCACCGTCGTGAAGGTCGGGAAGAATTTTATTCTCGGCAACGTCTTCACTCTTTTGTTCGATATCGTAATCGTAAACTGCGGTGTAACCTTTAAACTTAACGCTTTTTCCGCTTGCCTTAAAGCCGTATTCTCCAGAAACCGCGCTAACTTGCATCATATTATATTCAGCGCTTGCCATTTGCGACGCTAAATATCTCTCGTAGATGAGTTTATATAAGTTATAGTGGTTTTTATCAAGCACGCCTTGAACTTTTTCAGGCGTGATAGTTATATCTATGGGTCTAATCGCTTCGTGCGCGTCTTGAGAGTTCTTCTTAGCGGAATAAACGTTCGGCTTTGACGGAACGTAATCTTTTCCGTAATTTTTCTCTACGAACTCTAAGCACTCTTTTTGAGCGTCTACAGAAATTCTCGTCGAGTCCGTTCTTATATAGGTTACGAGCGCTAAGTGACCACGGTCGGTTTCCAAACCTTCGTAAAGGTGTTGAGCAAGTTGCATTACTTGCGGTGCGGAAAGACCGAGTTTGTGCGACGCGTCCTGTTGCATAGTAGAAGTAGTAAACGGTGCGAGCGGACGTGATTTTTGAACGCCCTTTTTAACCGATTTTACGATAAAGGGACTAGTTGAACACACGGCGTTTACGATATCCGCTTCTTCTTTGTTTGAAGGACGGAATTTCTTGCCGTTTTTCTCAGATAAAAGCATTTTAAACTTCGTTGAAGAAGTTTCGGGCTTTAATTGTGCGGTAACCGTCCAGTATTCCTTTGGCTCGAAACTTTGAATTTTGCGTTCAAGTTCAACTGCAAGTTTAACGGCAACCGACTGAACTCTACCAGCCGACTCACCGTCTTTAACCCTAGTTCTAACGAGTGGCGAAAGTTTGTAACCCACTATTCTATCTAAAATTCTTCTAGCCTGCTGAGAATTAACTAAGTTATAGTCAATTCTGCAAGGCGACTGAATAGCGTTTTTAACAGCCTTTTCGCTTATTTCGTTAAACTTGATGCGGTGCGTTTTACCTTTGATACCTAAAACTTCGTATAAGTGCCAAGCGATTGCTTCGCCCTCACGGTCAGGGTCGGTTGCGAGATAAACGAGTTCCGCTTTTGAAGACGCGTCTTTGAGTTCCTTAACGAGTTTTTCTTGCTTTGGCTCGATAACGTAAGTGGGTTCAAAGTTATTTTCAACGTCAACGGCGAAACGCTTTTCGGGAAGGCCTCTAACGTGACCGCCACTACCCATAACTTTAAATTTTCCACCTAAAAATCTCTCGATCGTCTTTGCTTTTTTGGGTGATTCTACGATAATTAATTGCATAAAACTCCTAACTAGTAATCAATTACTTTACGGCTTGGTATTCGCCAGAGCCGTTTTTTGCTATAAGGTTTTTAATCTCTAACGACGTGAGCGTTGGAATAAGTTCGTAAACTTTAAGCCCCGTTTCGTAAAGTAGTTCGTCAACAGTTATTTTACCCGATTTTACTTGAGTTAAAACAACCGTTTCGTTTTGTGATAACGAATATTCACGCGTGGTTTCACACTCGTAACCTAAAACTTCCGTAATATCTTTTATTTCGGTTACTAAATACGCTCCGTCTTTAATAATTTGATTGCAAAGTTCTCCGCTAGATATCCCTATTCCGTAGGGGAAAGCGAAAACTTCTTTGCCGTAGTCAAGCGCGTAGTTTACGGTGTAACGCGTTCCGCTTTTTAAGTTGCCACTAACTATTAGCGTTCCTTGCGATAACCCTGCAATAAGGCGATTTCTAAATGGATAATAGTACGGCATTGCAATAACTTTCGGCGGATACTCGCTAATTAACAGTCCGTTTTCTATAACTTTTTTAATATAGTCGCGCGTGTATTCTCTGTAAAGATTATCCGTTCCGCAAGCGGAAACGCAAATTAAATTTTTGCTTTTCATCGCGCCCTTAATTGCCGACAAATCTCCGCCACCCGCTACGCCAGTTACGATAACCACACCACTACTTGACAAAGTGCTAGCAAAGTCTTCCGTAATTTTTAAAACGGACGGCAAAGTCTTTCTTGAACCAACTATTGAAAACTTATTCTTTGCCTTTAATAGTTCAACGTTTCCTTGACAGTATAAGCATAACGGTTTATCCGCTAACGAGTAAAGTTCAATAGGATAATCGTCGTCGCACTCAGGGATAACTTTAACCTTTTTCTTATCGTATTCTTTGATGAGTTTATCAAAGGTTTTGTCTTTAAAGTACAACTCGTAATTCTTATCTAAATCTTCAACTGCCGTCTTTAAGTAAGAGTAAGTAATTTTGGCAAATTCGTTAAGGGATACGCTTTCTTCAACTAAACCTATTGCCGAGCGTTTATATTTATAGTCTATATCAAAACACCCGTCTAGTATGACAAGCGATTTATAGTAATCGGTCATAAAGATAAATTACTCCTATATCCAACCGCTTCTAAAACGTGCGAAGGTTTAATGTTTTCAGATAATTCAAGGTCTGCAATAGTTCTTGCTACCTTTATTATCCTACTTCTCGCCCTTGCCGAAAGGTTTAACGTTACGAACGCAGATTTTATAATATCTTCACACTCTTTATCTAATGCGCAGTACTTCTTTATATGTTTTTCGCCCATTTCAGCGTTAACTACTATATCGTCGCTTGCAAAACGTTCGCGCTGAATTGCCCTTGCAATGCTTACACGCCTTTTAACTTCCGCGCTCGACTCTTCCTTTTTATCGCTAACTAAGTCGCCGTACTCAACGCCATCAACTGAAATTTGCAAATCAATTCTATCCATTAGCGGACCTGAAATCTTGGAGCGGTAACGCTGAATTTGAGAAAGAGTACACTTGCACTCGCCGTTTTTACTTCCGTAATTTCCACAAGGGCACGGATTCATGCTAGCAACCATCATAAAACTTGCTGGGTACTCTACCGACGCTTTTACTCTTGAAACGGTTATAACCCTATCTTCTAAGGGTTGACGCAAACTTTCAAGTAACGAGCGAGAATACTCTGGAAGTTCATCCATATAAAGAACGCCGTTATGCGCTAAACTAATAATACCTGGGCTTGCATTTTGACCACCGCCTATAAGCGAAATCATAGACGCGCTGTGGTGCGGAGTCATAAACGGACGGGTTTTAACTATTCCGTCTTCCCCCTTTAACACGCCTGCAACGCTGTGAATTTTCGTTGTTTCAAGCGCTTCGGCAAAACTTAAATCGGGCATAATGGTTGGAATACATTTTGCAAGCATAGTTTTGCCCGCCCCCGGCGGACCTACGAAAAGTACGTTATGCCCACCAGAAACTGCTACTTCTATCGCCCTTTTTGAAAAGGCTTGACCTTTAACGAAACTTAAATCAACGTCATAAACGCGCTCAGTTGAAGACGCAACGTAATCGATAGGAACGATCGGCGCAATAGCCACCTTACCCGCTAAAAAGTCAATCGTTTGCTTTAAAGAAGTTAACGCGTAAACTTCAATTCCGTCGATGTATCTCGCTTCTTGCTCGTTACCCTGTGGAATTATAAACTTTTTAAAACCACGCTCTTTTGCGGAAATTAAAAGTGGCAACACTCCGTTTACCGCTCTTAAACTACCGTCGAGCGAAAGTTCGCCTATTAAAACGAATTCGCTTAAATCAGCCGTGAGTTCGGTTGAAGACGCTTTTATTATACCAACCGCAATGGGAAGGTCTAAGTATGCACCCTGCTTTTTAATATCCGCTGGAGCAAGGTTGACGGTTATTTTATTAGTTGGAAATTTCGCTCCGCTATTTTTAATTGCCGAGCGAACTCTTTCCTTTGATTCTTTAACGGCAGTATCTGGAAGACCAACTATGTCAAAGGACGGCATTCCGTGAATAACGTCAAGTTCAACGTCTACTAAAAAACCTTGTAAACCACATAAAGCGTAACTTTTAACTTTTGCGAGCATAACGTCCCCCATAATACAATTTGATATTTATTGTATACTAAACGTAAAATTTTGTAAACTGTTTTTTTAAAATTTCCTATCTATATATTATATATAAGGATAAGCGCGAAAAGGAGTAAATTTTACTAAATATATTATATAAATATATTTATCGTATTGATATTTTAAAAATAAAATGTTAAAATATTTTTATGAAAAAATTTAACAACTTGTGGGACGAGTTACTATCCCCGCTATTTTTAGATGAAAAATATATAAATATTAGAAATTTCTTGAAAAAGGAATACTCAGAAAAAATCGTATATCCCGATATGCACGATATTTTTAATTGCTTTTGCCTAACCGATTATAACGACGTTAAAGCCGTCATTTTAGGGCAAGACCCATACCACGGCTACGGTCAAGCGCACGGGCTTTGCTTTTCGGTTAAAAAAGGCGTTAAAAAACCGCCGTCGCTCAAGAATATCTTTATAGAGTTAAAATCCGATCTAGGTATCGATGAGAGCGTAGACGGCGACCTTACTAAGTGGGCGCAAAACGGCGTGCTATTGTTAAACACCGTTTTAACTGTTAGAGAAGGTAGTCCCAACTCGCATAAAGACTGCGGTTGGCAATGGTTTACCGACGAAGTAATTAAGATTTTAAATAAAAGGGAAAAGCCTATCGTGTTTATTCTTTGGGGCGGAAACGCTCGCTCGAAAAAGAAGTTTATTGATTTAAACAAGCATTTCGTAATAGAGAGTGCACACCCCTCTCCCCTATCTTCTTGGCAAGGCTTTTTCGGATCTAAGCCATTTTCTAAAACAAACGAACTTTTAAAAAACGCAAACATCCCGCCTATCGACTGGAATTTAACTTAAAACAAAAGGTTACCGAATTTTCGGTAACCTTTTTAATTATTTTATCATCGCTTTGTATTTTTCGCAAAATTCAGCGCCTATTTCGTTGAGCCAAAAGCGTGGATTTTCAAAGAGTTCTTTACTCATAATTTCCATATACTCTTTAACCTTATACATAGTAAGCGTTGCATCACCGCACTCGCCGTAATAAATCTTACCTAAATCGGTTAAAAACTGTTGAATTTTAAGTCCGTTATGGCCAAACCACACGGGACCGCCTTGACCGCCGAATAACTGAATTTCCGCTATCGCTTGCTCTTTTAAGTTTTCAGGTAACATATCTACGATATCGTTGGCGTTTTTTTGCTCGCAGTAGTGCTTAAATGTATTGTACGTCATATTGACGCCGATAAACACTACCTTTGCACCAAGTTCAACCATTCTTTCCCAAGGGGAATTATGCCCGAACGCGTAAATACCGAACGAGCCGTATCTCGGCTTTCCAGTTGAGTGTGCTTCGGTTATATACTTTGCGTCTTTACCAAACGCGCAAACTGAGTGCGTTTCTTGATTACTTCTTAAAACGCCTGCACTTTTTCTAAAAGTTTCAGTAATAAGACCAACGTCGGACGGAGTGTTGTTTATATCCCAGTCCTTATACGCGTTTTCCCAGTTCCTTTGGCGAAGGGCAGGCATTACGAGAGTTCCGTCGCACACCACTTCTTTAAGCGCTTCAATAACCGTTTCAGCGCCACCGTCAACCCTACCTAAACTTTTAAGCGACGAGTGAACGAGCAAAACGTCCGTTGAGTTAACACCTAAATCTTTGAAAGATTTAACGATATCAGTTTTTGTAAGCATTATAAAACTCCTATTTCAATGAGCATTTCCGAAACGCCGAGCGCAACTACGCCAACGATCGTTGCAACGATTGCGATATAGTGAAGTAACGAAAGTTTTTCTTTAAGGAAAATTCTACTCCAAACTACAGAAAGAACGCAGTACGCTGAAATCATGGGGATACCAGCAACGAAGTCGGACGCCATAACCGCCATATAAAATATTTGACCAACGGTTTCACAAATACCACCGTAAATTAAGAATTTGCTAAACGGAATTTTGCCTACCTTTACGCTACCGTCTTCTAAAGTTTCAGTAGTCTTGATAGAGAACATATTTTCCTTCTTTACGAATTTTACCCAGATGAACGCAAAAATAGCAAAACATACGGAAACGAGTTCAAACGCGGTGTTTGCAGCGTAGTCGCTAACGAAGATTTCTTTATCAAAGATAATCTCGTCGCCTACCGTTCCTATCGCATCGATGAAAAGGTAAATTATGGGAATTAAAATTGCAATGAAACTTTTGTGATACTTAAAGTTTTTACCCTGCGTTCTAACTAGTTTAACTTCGTCGCTTTCCCTATACTCAACAACGCCGAGCCATATAATACCAAAAGTTATAAATACTACTGCAATAATATCGATAACCGATAAGGTTGACGGTTCACTAAACACACCAAAAGCGCCTAATAAGACGATTAACACGAGCGCAAGTGAGCCTGAAGCGTTACAGATGGGGCTTGATATTGAGAGTTCGATATATCTAAGACCTGCGTAGCCGATAACCATTGCAAGTAAGTATAAGAACGCTACTGGAAGATACTTAACAAAGTCCATAGGAACGATGTCGGTATAGATTAAACTCTTTACAAAGTCCGGTGCGTTTAAGAGCGCGTCACCGAAAATTAAAGTGCAAATAATTGAAATGATTGCGTGAGCACCCATGATAGCGCCAACCCAGAAAATAACTCTCCAGTGACTGTGCTTATCTCTTTGTTCCGTGCCCATTTTTGAAAATAAATCTGAACCACTCCAACAAAGTAGAGCGATTAATGCAAAGAAAAAGTAACTCATATATAAATTTATCCTTTTTAAAATTAAATTTTTACTATCCCGTCGTTGACCAGTTCTTGAAGGGATCTAAGTATGCCGATTTTTGCGTGCGGATACGTTAAACCTCCTTGGAAATATACTGCGAACGGATCTCTAATAGGACCGTCTGCCGAAAGTTCTATTGAAGAGCCTTGAACGAAAGCGCCTGCAGCCATAATTACTTTACTGTCGTAACCCGGCATGTCGGACGGGATAGGCGTAACGTAACTGTCTACCGGAGCGGAATATTGAATTCCCCTACAGAACGCGCACATTGCTTCTTCACTTCTAAGTTTTACCGCTTGAATAATATCAAACCTATCTTCCGTGCTATTTGGAACTACTTCAAAACCTAATTTTTCATAGATATTTGCAGCGAAAATAGCACCTTTGAGCGCGCTTGCGGTAACGGTTGGTGCTAAGAATAAGCCTTGGTAAATTCTAGGAAGAACGCCGAGCGTTGCACCTACTTCGTGCCCAAGGCCTGGGGCGGTTAAGCGATAACCACACCTGTCGATTAAGTCCTTTTTGCCAACTATGTAACCGCCGATAGGCGCTAAGCCACCACCGGGGTTTTTAATGAGTGAGCCAACGGTCATATCCGCACCCACTTCACTAGGCTCTATCATTTGGGTGAACTCACCGTAGCAGTTGTCTACCATAACGATAACGTCGGGCTTGATATCTTTTACAAACTTTATAAGTTCACCTATTTGCTCAACTGAGAAAGTAGGTCTCGTTTGATAACCCTTTGAACGTTGAATTGCAACGAGTTTGGTCTTTTTGTTAATTGCTTTTTTAATGTTTTCGTAGTCGATACCACCGTCTGGAAGTAAATCTACTTGGCGATAACTAACGCCGTATTCCTTTAACGAACACTTGCTCTCTCTTATGCCGATAACTTCTTCCAAAGTATCGTAAGGCTTGCCTGCCGGCGCTAAGAGTTCGTCACCCGGAAGTAAGTTTGCCGAAAGTGCAATAGTTAAAGCGTGCGTTCCGCAAGTGATTTGCGGGCGAACGAGCGCGCTTTCAGTACAAAATACGTCGGCGTAAACCTTTTCGAGTTTATCCCTACCGATATCGTCGTAGCCGTAACCAGTTGACGACTGCATGCAAGCGGTATCTACCCTATTTTTTTGGAAAGCGTATAAAACTTTCGCTTGGTTGTATTCTGCAATTTGATCAATCTTTTCAAATCTTTCTTTTAAAGATTTTTCAACTTCGCCACCATACGCCACAATCGCTCTCTGTATGCCTAAATTTTCGTAAAGTTGATAGTTCATAGTACGCCTCCTTTTATTTATTTTTTTCGTTTTGTAACTATCTTTCGGTGATAAGTAAAACTTCACCGCTTTTTATTTCAACTATGAAAGTTGAACTCAACGCTTGATTTGATAGCGTTAACGTTTTTCCACGCGACGATACGACGCCTTTTAAATCGTACTTTAATCCGTCGCTTGCTAAAAATACTACTTCATCAGAGTACGGAACGAGTGAAACTCTACCGTTTTCTCTGCACTTAAAAACGGAGTGATTATCGCTGTAATTTATAAGTTCAATCACTTGCGTTTGAGTAATAATACGAGCCTTTAAGCCGTTTTCCTTGCATTTTTTAAGTAAGAATAAGTTAAATAACTCGTGGTCGGTTTGCCCGCCTAAGCAAAAGTATAAATCGACTTCGCTCGCCTTTAACGATATCGCTTTATCTATTGCAAGTTCAAGATCCGACTTATCTTTGTCGGTGGGATAAGTCTCCGCGCCGTCGGGGATAAACCCAAGACTGTCGAAATCGCCTAGGATAAAGTTTGGTTTTAACCCCAGATTGCGCGCGTAAAGATAACCTTTGTCCGCACAGATAAGCACGGTGTAATCTTCAATTTGAACGTTTTCAAACGGACCGCCCGAAAATATTGCTACTTTCATAAATTTTCTCTCTCAATGTAAGTTCTTCTCAGTTGACCGCAAGCGCCCTCAATGTCCGCGCCGAACAGTCTTCTAACGGTTGCGGATAAACCGCCCTTTACGAGTTTATCGGCAAAGCGATAAGCGGACTTATCGTCGGTTGCCTTTAAACCGTTTTCCTTAACTTCGTTAAGCCTTATGATATTTACGTGGCAAGGTCTTCCGCGCAAAAGCCTAATAAGTTCGTTTACGCACTCGTCGGTATCGTTAACACCCTTTACGAGAGAGTATTCGAAGATAAAGCGCCTACCAGTCTTATCAAAATAATTATCGCAAGCGGATAGTATTTCGCTTACTGAATATGCCTTTGCTATCGGCATAAGTTCGGCACGCTTGTCGGTAAACGGATTGTGAAGGGATATCGTGAGATTTAAAGGTAAACCTTCGTTTGCAAACTTTATCATTTCGGGGACTAGCCCGCAAGTTGACAAACTTACGTTTCGCATGCTGATATTGATGCCGTTTTTATCGTTTATTAGTTTTAAAAAGTCAATTACGTTGTCGTAATTGTCAAACGGCTCGCCACTACCCATCATAACGATGTTAGTAACCGCGCGTTTATCGAGCGTTCCGCCGTTTAATTTGTTTACCGCGCAAACGGTGGCGAGCATTTCGCCGGCGGTTAAATTTCTAACCAGTCCGCCTATTCCCGAAGCGCAAAATTTACAACCCATTCTGCACCCAACTTGCGTTGATAAACACTCGGTGTTGCCGTACGAGTTTTTCATAAACACGCCTTCAACGACGTTTCCGTCGTGCAAGGCAAACAAGTATTTCTCCGTTCCGTCTTTAGAAACGAGTTTTTTGATAATTTTAACCGGCTCGTCCACGTATTCGTCTAGTAGTTTTTGGCGGAACGATGAAGATAGTTCCGTTATTTCCGAAATTTTTCTACCGCTGTGAAGAGCGCGGAAGATTTGCCCTACGCGAAAGGACTTCTCACCGAGAGAAGCAACTAATTCTTTTAACTTTTCGTAAGACAAATCTTGTAATATTTTCATAATTTTTTAAGTTTGCAAAGGTAAAACCCTGCGCCTTGTGATATTTGTGGTAAAAACTGTAACCCATACTTTGTTTTAAGGTTTGGTAGTAAGCAGTCTACGTCAGTTACTTCAAAGCCGTCGTTTTCGCTTAAAAACTTTTTGATAACCAAGTCGTTTTCTTCACTTAATACGGAACAAGTTGAATAAATTAATTCTCCACCAGTTTTGACGTAACTACTTACGTTTGACAAAATTTTAAGTTGCAAATTAGATAACTCTAAAATTGAACTTTCCGTTCGATTGAGTTTAATGTCCGGATTATCTTTCATAACGCCCGAGCCCGAACACGGAGCGTCGCATAAAACAACGTCGAAAACGCGTTCAAACTCTTTATTAAAAACGGTAGCGTCTAAGCACTTTGCCGTAATATTTTCTTTTCCCATACGCTTTGCGTATGACTTTATAAGTTCTACCCTATGCTCGTGCACGTCACACGAGGTAACGCTAGTAAACTTTGACGATAATTTAACCGCTTTCCCGCCAGGTGCTGAACAACAGTCAAGAAGTTTTTCACCGCCTGAAATAGCCGAGCAAATAGCCCTTGAACCTACCGATTGAAAAGTGTATAACCCACTATAAAAATCATCGTTCAAAGTAAACTTTTCAACTTCAAAAGTATCGCTAAACGGCGTTGAAATATAAGAATAACCGTTCTCGGTTAAGTACTTTTCTCCTTGAACACCATCGTTAAACCTTATAAAAGTTCTCTCTTTATCGTAAGATAAAAACTTCCTAGCAACCGCTAAACCGTACGAAGAAATTAACTTTTTTACGATGAACTCGGGGCAAGAATAGAAAATTGATAGAGATTTAGCATCGTCCCCAGTAGGAAGTGCTACGCCAGTTCTTACGAACTTTCTTAAAACTGCGTTCAAAAAGCCAGAAACGCCTTGTTTGCCTAACTTTTTGCAAAGTTCGACCAAAGTATCCGTAACCAAATGCGGTGGAGTTTCAAGATATTTTATAGAATATAAGCCTATCTTTAACAAAACTTTAACGCTCGCCTTAGGACTTTTAGCGCAAAAGGTTGAAATAATATAATCAAGCGTTACGTCTTTATCTAAAACGCCGTAACAAATCTTCGTTACCCTTGCCTTGTTTAAAGGCTCTATAACCGTTGAAGATAACGCTTGTTTTATAAACGAACCCTTTTGATAAACCTTGGTTAGAACGTTATACGCGTCGTAATACGTTACTAGCATAATTTATAACCGACTGGGATATTGCGACCGAGCAAGAAATCTTTCGCGCTCATACGCTTTCCGCCTTCCAACTGAATTTCTCTAAATATTATCGAGCCGTTGCCTGTTCCAACGGTAATCCCGTCTTGTGTTGATAAAACTACGCCCACGTCCCCACTATCACTAGAAACGTCCGCCTTAAAAACTTTTAAGGTTTTGCCTTCGTAATGAGTAAATGCAACTGGCCACGGATTAAGCCCGCGAATAAGGTTTTTAATCTCGACTGCCGATTTTGAAAAGTCGATAAGCCCGTCTTCTTTTTTAAGCATCTTTACGTGAGTTGCTTTATCGTGGTCTTGCGGAATAGGTGCAATTTCACCCTTTTCAATCTTATCAAGTGCGGAAACGATAGTTTTTGCACCTATTATTGAAAGCCTATAAAATAATTCGCCAGCAGTCTCTTCTGGGTCGATAGCAAGTTTTTCTTGAAGTAAAATATCGCCCGAGTCAACTTCTAAACCAGTTTGCATAACCGTTACGCCAGTTTCAGTATCACCGTTTATTATCGAGTACTGGATAGGCGCTGAACCGCGGTACTTTGGAAGTAGCGACGCGTGAACGTTTATTACGCCGTGCTTTGCAATATCGAGTATTTCTTGCGATAGTATTTGACCAAACGCGCAAGTAACCATAATATCGGGATTAAGCGCCTTTAAGTCTTCAACGCCTTCAAGCCTAATTTTTTCGTACGACAAAACATTAAGACCTAGTTCTTTTGCCGAGGTTTTAACCGCGCAGGGCGTTACTATCGCCTTTCTTCCAACAGGCCTATCGGGTTGCGTGATAACCGCTAATATCTCGTGTTTTGAGTTGTATATCGCCTTTAAAACTTCTACGGCGAAATCAGGCGTTCCTAAAAAAATTAATTTCATTTACTAGTTGCTCGCTTTTACGTTTTGTGCTTTGTCGATATAAAGTATTCCGTCTAAGTGGTCGTACTCGTGGCAAATTGCCTTTGCAGTAAAGCCATCGGCTTTAAGTTTGTACCACTCGCCGTTTCTATCTTGATATTTTACGGTAACTTTATACGGCCTAGTTACGTCGCCTTGAACGCCGGGAACGGATAAACAACCCTCAACGCTCGTTTGCTCGCCACTTTTAGAAATTATTTCTGGATTGATAAATTCAATAACGCCGTCGCGAACGCTCTCTCCGTCAATAACTATAAAAATGCGCCTTAAAACGCCAACTTGAACGGCGGCAAGCCCCGCTCCGTCAGCCTTAACTAAAGTATCGTACATATCGTCTAAAAGTTGATGGGTTTTTTCGCCGAAGTCAGTTACTTCAAACGATTTTTTTCTTAAAATCTCATCGCCTTTTTCTACAATTTTTCTTATTGCCATTTTAACTCCTAACTAACGCTACTTGGGTTAACTTCAAGGTAGCACAATACCTTTCTATTAGTTAAGCCGTTCGCTATTTTATAAAACTCGTTTTCAATCTCATCGTAGTTAGAAATTATTCTAACTAAAATTTGATAACGGTATTTATTCTTGATTTTTTTAACTGGGCTTTTCATCTTGTCAAAGTAAATAAACGACGGTTGGTATCTGCCGTAAACTTCCCTTGCGCTCTCAAAAGCCTTTTTTAAAGTGGATATCGCAGTTTCCTCGTCTTCACTTTCAACCATTAGCCGTAAAATATGCGAAAACGGTGGGAAATGCGACGCCTTTCTAACGGTGCATTCGCGATTAAAAAAGTTTTCGTAATCGTAACTTACGCTACTGAGTAGCACCGGGTTTTTAGGGGAATAAGTTTGAAGTACTACCTTTCCCTTATCTCCCGCTCTACCACTTCTTCCAGCAACTTGCGTTACCAGTTGGAAAGTTCTCTCACCCGAGCGATAGTCGGAAAAATATAAACTCATATCCGCATCTAAAATACCGACTAAAGTTACCGACGGAAAGTCGTGCCCCTTGGCTACCATTTGCGTTCCAACCAAAATATCCGCCTTTTTTTCGCCGAATTCCTTTAAGATTTTAAAATGCCCTTCCTTGTTTTGAGTAGTATCGTTATCCATTCTCAAAATCTTTGCGCCTGGGAAAAGAGTTTGAAGTTCTTCAACTACCTTTTGAGTTCCAGTTCCGCTGTAATTTATACTTACCGAGCCACACTCAGGGCAAGCGGTGAGCATGTGGTACTGCGAATTGCAAAAATGGCACTTCAAAACGTCCTCCGCCCTATGATAGTGAAGGGCAACGTCACAATTTAAACACTTTGCAACGTAACCGCACTCTCTGCATATTACCTTTTGAGAATATCCCCTGCGGTTTAAAAAGATTATCGCTTGATTACCATTATCAAGCGTGTTTTTTAGTTCAGTTTTGAGCGCTATTGAAAAGGGGGAAATATTTCCGCGCCTTAACTCTTCGCGCATGTCGGCAATAATTATTTCGGGCATAGGTCTGCCGTTAACCCTTTCCTTCATCTCGGCAAGGTTAAATTCGCCAAGTTTTGCTTTTAAATAACTGTCAACTTTCGGCGTTGCACTACCTAAAACGAGTTTTGCGCCCGACAGTTTCGCCCTTTCAAGAGCAATTTCTTCAGTAACGTAACGAGGGTTGGTTTCACTCTCGTAACTTTGGTCGTGTTCTTCGTCGATTATGATAAGACCTAAGTTTTCAAGCGGTGCAAATATCGCGCTCCTTGCTCCTACCGCAATTACCGCCTCGCCACTACGAAGTCTCCACCACTCGTCAAACCTTTCGCCAGCCGACAAACCGCTGTGAAGAATTGCACACTTATCGCCAAATCGCGACCTAAGCCTTGAAAAAGTTTGAGGTGTGAGTGATATTTCAGGAACGAGCATTATCGCCGTTTTACCGCTTTTTATAACACTTTCAATAAGTTGAAGGTAAACTTCCGTTTTACCACTACCGGTAACGCCCTTTATAAGAGTTGGCTTACTCGACTCCATTGCAGATTTTACAGCATTTTCTTGCTCGACGGTGAGTTTTACCCTTTCGCCGCCACCCGACAAGTCTTTATAAGGCGTTCTTATAACCCTTTCTTCGCTAACTTCTAAGTAGCCTTTGTTTTTAAGTGATGTAACCGCGCTTGCGGAAAACGTTTCGTTTAAAATCGACTGCTTAGTCTTCCCGTTTTTATCTAAAAACTCTAAAACCGCACGTTGCTTGTCCGCCCCCTTTTTGAGTGACGAAAGCATGTCTACTACGGTTAATTCTTTAGATAAGGAAACGTAATTAGCAGTTTTATTTCTAACCTTTCCCTTACGCATTTCGCTAGGTAAAAATAATCTTAATACGCTAGCCATTGAAGAGTGATATTTGTTTTTGATAAACTCGGCAAGGCGCAAGTTTTCTTCGGTGAGCGCAGGCACGTCGTCAATAACCCTAATAATAGGCTTTACCTTGTCAAGCGGATAATCGGTAGTTTCGCTAACGGCTATTACAAAACCTTCGGTTTTGAACTTACCAAACGGCACGATAACACGGCTACCCACGGTTGCACCCGAGTAGCCGATCTTATAATCAAAGATTTTATCAAGTTCAGAAGTGGCTATATCCACTATAACTTTTGCTATCATACCTATCCTAGGCAAGTCAATATAGCCTAAACCTTGATTTTGACTTGCTAATTTTAGTTAATTCGTTGTTTAAGCCCTAGCCAATAGCCCAAACTATTGTCGATGCGCTTTTAAGGCAAGGTTTAGATTATATCGACTTGCCTAAAAGAAAAATCGGCAGGCTAAACTAATTAGACTGCCGATTTAAAGCATTATTAACCGTTAACGGTAGTGATTTTACCGTTAGAAATTTCAATTGCTGCGGCAGTTAACGGCTTTTTATCGTCTAAAACTGCGGTTGAGCCTTGAGTCTTAGCAATATCGATAAGTTGCCTTGCACGCTTTGCAGCAACTACGCATAAAACGTATTTAGATCCGTTGTATTTTTCACCTAAATTTTCAATCAAAGTATCAATTGCCGGTTCGTTAATCATTATATTTTCTCCCTTGGAAAGTAGCATTATCTAAATCTTGTTCAAACTTGCCACTATTCTATATTTTGAATTTGTTCGCGAATCTTTTCTATCTCGCATTTGAGTTTTAAAGCGTTATCGGTAACGGTTATATCGTTAGCCTTACTGCAAACGGTGTTAGATTCACGGTTGAATTCTTGAACTAAAAAGTCAAGTTTCTTGCCCACTTCACCAGTTTGCTCGCAAATACTTCTAAACTGTGAAATATGAGAATAAAGCCTCGTGATTTCTTCATCAATGTTAGACTTATCTGCGAAGATAGCAACTTCTTGAAGTAACCTACTCTCGTCAAAATCGTTGCCTTCAAGCACCGTTTTAACCCTTTCAAGTATCTTTTCGTGATACTCTTTTGCAACGAGTGGAGCGCGTTCCTTTATAACGCCTACCGTCTCTTCAATAACCGCCACCCTTGAAAGCATATCCGCCTTTAACTTTTCACCCTCAAACTCGCGCATAGAATTTAAGTTTTCAAGCGCCTTGGTTAAGGTTTCAACAAGGATAGGCGTTATCTCTTCTAAATCAACGCTTTCTTGTTTCGACCTTAAAACGTCTTGCGTGCGCATGAGCGAAGTTACCGTAAAGTCGTTTTTAAGCGACGGGAAAGACTTCTTTATCGACTTTGCAACGTTTACGTACGAAGACGCTAAGTTAAAGTCAACTTCAAGTGAAGACGCTTCTTCCGCTTGCTTAAAGTAATTTACGAATAAATCTACCTTACCCCTTGATAAATGCTTTTGTACGGTACTGCGCATAACGTCTTGAAGTGCCGTAAAGGAGCGTGGGCATTTGTAAGATAAATCTAAAAATCTATTGTTAACACTTTTAATTTCAACGGTGAGCGTAATACCGTTTTTATTGTATTCCGCTTTCCCGTAACCTGTCATACTTTTCATAATAATATGATTTTATCATATTTTTTTTTAATTGTAAACAGTTTAAGGCTATTTTATCATTTCTAAAAACTCGTTTTCATCGATAATTTTAATGCCGAGCGCCTTAGCCTTGTCAAGTTTAGAACCCGCTTCTTCACCGGCTAGTACGATAGTTGTAAGTTTCGATACCGAACTTAAAACTTCCCCACCGTTTTGCTCGATGAGTTTGCCTGCCTCGGAGCGCTTTAACGACGGCAAAGTTCCAGTTAGAACGAACTTTTGACCTTTGAGTTTGTCGCTATTTACCGTTTCTTCCGTTTCAAAAGTAACGCCTAAGGATAAAAGTTTTTCTATCTCTAAAAGGTTTTCTTCATTTGAAAAATATTCGCTGACAGAATTTGCCGTAACGTCGCCTATATCTTTAACGGCGGAAAGTTCTAAATAAGACGCACTCTTAATTCCGTCTAAATCTTTAAACGCCTTAACTAAGTCTTTAGCGGTTTTCTTGCCGACGCCGTCTATTCCTAAAGCGTAGATAAACGACGGAAGGTTTGCCTTTTTAGAGTTTTCAATGGCGCTCAATACGTTTTGTGACTTTTTATCCTTAAAACCTTCGAGCGATAAGAGTTTATCGGCGGTTAAAGTGTATAAATCGGAAAACTTTTTAACGCCGAACGTATCGTATAATACGCCTGCGGTCATTTCTGAAAAACCGTCTATATTCATAGCGTCTTTCGTTGCAAAGTGAGTGAGCGTGCCAACTACCCTTGGCCTACAATTTTCGTTTACGCAAAAAATATTCGCTCCGTCTTCAACGAGCGGTGAATTGCAATAGGGGCAAAGGCTCGGCTTAACCACGTCAACCGCGGTGTCGGGAACGAAAGTCGAGCCTAAAATTTCGGGGATAACGTCGTTACTTCTTCTAATTAGAACGCGACTTCCTATCTTGACGTTTTTACGTTCGATATCGCCAAAGTTATTGAGAGTTGCCTTTTTAACGGTTGCTCCGCCAAGGTCTACCGGCTCAACGATTCCAAGCGGTGTGAGTTTTCCTGTTCTTCCAACTTGCCACACAACGTCCTTAACGATAGTGGTTACTTCTTCCGCTTCAAACTTGTAAGCGAGCGCCCAACGCGGAAATTTTTCGGTAAAACCAAGGATATCACGGAGTGAAACGTCGTTTACCTTTATTACCGCACCGTCCGTTAAATAGTCTATACTCTTTCGCTTTTCTTCAATGATTTTAAGCGCGTTTTCTATCTCTTCAACGGAACTTACCACCTTTAAAAAGTCGTAGACTTTAAAGCCGTTTTTCTTTAAAAATTCAAAGTGCTCGGTTTGAGTTTTAAACTCGTAATCACTTATATAGTTTACGTTGTAAAATAATATTTCGGGCTTTCTCTTTTCAGTTTCTTTGGGGTCTAAATTCCTAATTGCGCCCGCAACTGCGTTCCTTGCGTTTTTAAGCGGTTCGGTTGCAGTCTCGTTGTACTTTTTAAGCGTTGAAAGTTTTATAACCGCTTCGCCTTGAACTTCAACTACGCCCTTATACTCTATCGTTAAAGGGAAAGTTTTTATTGTTAATACTTGGGCGGTTACGTCTTCCCCAACGACGCCGTTACCACGAGTCGTAGCGCGAATGAAAACGCCGTTTTCGTACGTTAGGCAAATGGTCAAACCGTCGTACTTAAACTCAACGGTGTAATCAGGGATCTTGCCAGTTAACTTTTCAACCCTTGACGTGAAAGACTTTAACTCCTCAATCGTTACGCCCTTATCAAGACTATAAAGTTTTTGAATATGCTCGTGCTTTTTAAACTCGCTTATAGGCTCGCCACCCACTCTTTTAGTTGGGGAATTTTCTAAAACTATTCCAGTTTCTCTTTCCAAGCGAACGAGTTCATCGTACAAACGGTCGTACTCACCGTCAGAGACGGTGGGGTTATCTAAAACGTAGTACTCGTGTGCATACTTATTCAGTTGTTCAACTAAAAATTTAATTCTTTCCATACTAATCAATAATTTCAATGGGCGCGTACTCAGACGCAAGCGATTTTATGCCAACGCCTAAGAAGGCAACGTCTATTACCTTTCCACCGTCTTTAACGGCGATAATCGTGCCCTTGCCGAATTTTTTATGTAACACCTTCATACCCGAAGCGTACTTAGACGCGCTAACTTGAACTTTGGGTTTTTGAAGGGACGCGTTCGACTTATACCCCGACGAAAAACTCTTGGTCGAGCCAAAATTCCTAAACGACGGCGCTTCATCAGAATAATAACCATACTCGCTTGCGCTATCTCGTTTATATCCGTAAGTTTTAGGCTCTTGTTGGCGATATCCCGAACCGTAACCGCTAGACTTTTCTTTAAGTAAAGGAATAATTTCCTTTACGAACCTACTTTCGAGCGTTATTTGACGGTTGCCGTATAAGTATCTACTCTTTGCGCGCGATATAAACAAATCGCGCTTTGCCCTAGTTATAGCAACGTACATAAGCCTGCGTTCTTCTTCAAGTTCCTCATCGTTATCGCACGCGCGCGAAATGGGGAAAACTGTTTCTTCTAAGCCTACGCTAAACACCGTATCGAACTCTAAACCCTTTACCGCGTGTATGGTTGCTACCGTTACGAAATTACCTTCGTCAAGTTCGTCGGTATCCGAACTTAAAGTGATTGAGCCTAAATAATCGGTTAAAGTAGCGTCTTTATTAAGTTTTATAAACTCTTCGGCGGAGTTGATAAGTTCTGATACGTTTAGTTTTTTACTTTCGTTCTCTTCAGTATCTTCTTCAAACTGAGAAAGGAAATTCGTTTTTTCAATAACGAGTTTGATAAACTCGGGAACTGTGTAGTTTTGAACTTCGAGCATCAACGAGTAAAGCAAATTCTTAAAGTCTAAAATTCTCGTTTTTGCGGACGCGTTAAGCGGTAAATCGTTGGCACTTGAAATGCCTTCAAACACCGAGCAGTCGTTATCGGTTGCAAAGCCAGTTATCGTTTCGATAGACTTATCGCCTATACCACGCCTTGGAACGTTTATAATTCGCAAAATCGCCTCGTTGTCAAGCGGATTAGAAACAGCCCTTAAATACGCGGTTAAATCTTTGATTTCCTTACGGTCAAAGAACTTAAAACCACCGAAAACTTTATACGGAATATTGTATTTTAAAAACTCTTGTTCAAACGAACGCGACAGCGCGTTAACGCGCATTAAAACGGCGAAGTCCGACGCTCTCTTTCCAGAGTTTATAAGAGATTTTATCTTGGTTGCAACGTATTCCGCTTCCGCATTCTCGTCGTACGCCTGATAGTACTCAGGCTTTTCGCCACTCTCGTTCTCCGTCCACAACACCTTGTCCTTTCTAGAAGAGTTGTTGCGAATAATAAGGTTTGCTAAGTTTAAAATAGATTTAGTTGAACGGTAATTTTGTTCAAGTTTATAAACCTTTGCACCGTAAAAATCATCTTCAAAGCCTAAGATGTTTGATATCTTTGCACCGCGCCAACCGTAAATTGACTGATCGTCGTCCCCCACCACGAAGATGTTGCCGTGGAAAGACGATAACATCTTTGCGATTTTATACTGAACGACGTTGGTATCTTGAAACTCGTCGATATGAACGTACAAAAACCTTTGAGAATAATAGTCTAAAACTTCTGGATTTTCTTCAAAAAGATGTAAGGTTTTGATAAGCAAATCATCAAAGTCTAACGCGTTTGATTTTTTAAGTTCGTCTTGATATTTAGTGAAAATCTCGGTGATTATGCCGATGTTTCCCATTCTAATATGCTCGTCCTTATACTCCTTGGGCGAAAGGTCGGCGTTTTTAGCGTTGGAAATGCTAATCTTTGCAAGTTTTAAAAACTTATCGGGTTCTAAGTTCATCTCGGTAATTATGCGCTTTAACACCCTTTCCTTATCGTCTTCAGAATAAATGGAAAAGTTTTTTTCAAAACCTAAGTAAGAAATTGAACTTCTAAGTATTTTAACGCACATCGAGTGAATCGTTGAAACCCACATCCCCCCAAGGTCACCTACCATTTGTTCTAAGCGGAGTTTCATCTCGTCCGCCGCCTTATTCGTAAAGGTTATCGCTAAGATGCGTGACGGATTAACTTGCTTTTCTTTGATAAGGTAGGCAATTCTACTCGTTAAGACGCGGGTTTTACCACTGCCTGCGCCCGCAATTACGAGCACCGCGCCTTCGGTATCTTTAACCGGGAGAATTTGAGCGTTATTGAGTTTATCTAAGTATGAATTAAGCATAGTAATATTGTATCACAACCTATTTTATTTTTCAAGGAAAAATATAAATTAAAAACCCCGATTTTTTCGGGGTTTAGATTAATATGTTTTTTTGATGTGGTTTTTGATAATTAAGTATGCCGACCACACTATTGCAACGAACGCGCACACAGCCAAGATTACGTAGAACACAACCGTCCAACCAAACTTCTCGGCAATAGCGCCTAAAACGTAGGAACTGAGCGCGCTACCTAAATAACAAAAACCGTTAGTAAGCCCTGCTATTTTCCCCGAGTTTATACGCGCTTTCATAAACAATGGGAATATGCTAGTTACAACGCTGTTACACGAAGAAATCATAAGGAATATAAGTATGAAACAAATAATGGTTAAGAACAAAATCTTATAGTTAAGCGCTAATAATACAACGCCTACTAACGCGCCAGATAAAACGAACATTATTGCAACTTGTGTTACGAAATCGGGAATTTTCTTATGTAAATTTACCGCAAACACGTTGCCAAACACGGCTATGCACGGCAAAGCGAGAGTTAATATTATTGAAAGCGAACCTGATATGCCGTATTCGTTTTTAAATATTACGGGCGCCCAAGTGTTAAGCCCGTCTTTAATAAGATTTACACACACGGCTATTAAGAAAAAGCAAAATACCGATAAGTAAACGCCTTTAATTTCCGCCTTGCTAACTTTGAGCATTTCCGCCCTTGTTTCAACGTCAGCGTCTTTTGGAATTTTTGACGTTACTTTTGGAAGAAGTATAAACCATATTATTGCAACTACCGGCATTGCAATTCCCGAAAAATAAAAGATTAGTCTAAATACGCCAAGTTCAACGAAAAGTGCCGAAAGACCGTAAACTACCAACGTGCCCATAGGAACGGTAGTACCAATAACGACGCTTGATTTTGCCATATAATCTTTCGTTAAAGTTTCGGCTAAAATTCTAATTATTGCCGTCCATAAAAAAGAAAGGGCAATGCCGTTGAAAAACCATAGAATTGTCACCAATAAGAAATTCGTTGTTATGCCTACTATAAGGTTTATAACGCCCGAAGTAAACAAGCCGAACGCAACAACGAACCTAATATTATAACGCTTAACTAAAAAGCCGTTGATAATTTGAAAAGTACCGTAAGAAATAAAGAGCAAAGTTCCAACAAGCCCTGCTTGGCCGTGAGATTTATTGAAAAATTCTTCAATTTGGTTTATATTTGCAGAAAAACTAAGTTTGCCAAAATATGAAGAAGTATATGCAAGCCAACATATAAAGATTAGTAGATATGAATATTTTTTTACGCTGTCATTTGATTTTACCTTCATAGATAAACACCACCCTGAAAAATCAATACGATTATACGCTTTAAGGTTTATAAAGTAAAGCGTTTTTAATTTAAAATTAAAAAAATAAAAAAATTATTAAAAAATTTAAAAAATTTGAAAAAACACGTTAAAAACAGTTGCTAAAAATAAAAAATGATGTTATATTTATTAGGCACTTTGAAAAAAGTACAATGGGAGTTTAGCTCAGCTGGGAGAGCATCTGCCTTACAAGCAGAGGGTCATAGGTTCGAGCCCTATAACTCCCACCACAAGGCAATTTCGGGAACGGGTTGACTATATGGCGTCGGTTTGTTTTCGAAAATTGCGGGAGTAGCTCAGTTGGTAGAGCACTGCCTTGCCAAGGCAGTTGTCGCGGGTTCGAGTCCCGTTTCCCGCTCCAAAAAAAAGAGAACGAAGGAAAATTCGTTCTCTTTTTTTATCCAAGCCGATTT
>JAZSOI010000062.1:0-24313 GCA_045536835.1 Christensenellaceae bacterium | reverse complement strand
AAATCGTTATGGAAAACGGAAAGATTAGAGCATTAAAGTGCAAAACTGAAATTAGATACGTTCCAACGGGTGGCGATTACACTGAATATACCGTTACCTTGAACAACCTAATAAAGGTAGAAGTTAACGAGAAGCTCGACGTCGCTCTCGACTACGAAGCCCCCGAAAAGATTTCAAGTTTCGGCGGTCTTGGCGGATTAGTTTCAGCTAAATATTACGTTTTATAAAACGAAAAATTTTCCCACCAAAAAAGACTACTTCAAACGAAGTAGTCTTTTTTAACCGTTATTTTTAACGGGATTTGCCGTAAGCGAAAACGGCTAGGGTGTCAGGTCCGCTGTGTATAGCGATAACTGGGTCGATGTAGTTAAATATAAACTCTTTTACCTTTACCTTGTTTGAAATTAGTTTAGCGAGAAGTTCAGCGTCTTCTATGCAGTCGCCGTGGCCGATAAACACAGTTTGTTCTTCGGGGTTTTTAACCGTCTTTATAAAGTCATCCGCTATTGCCATAACCGAACGCTTTCTGCCGATTACTTTACGGCTTGCAACGAGTTTTCCAAGTTCGTTAACGTACATTACTGGCTTGATATCAACCGCCGTTCCTAAAACCATACTGAGTTTACTTATTCTCCCGCCTTTTGCGAGATAGGATAGCGTTTTAACGGTAAATAAACTGTTGGCATTTAAAACGACGTTTTCAAGATAAGAGTAAAGCGCTTGCACGGTGTAGCCTTCTTGCTTTTTAACGCAAGCGGTGTAGGTTAAAAGACCTTCGCCAAGGCAGGCGTTTAACGAATCGAGAACGAATACGTTTCGGCTAGGGAATTCTTTTTCTAGTCGTAACCCCGCTTTAACGGCGTTTTCAATAGTTAGCGAAAGACCTGATGATAGACCTATGTAAATAACGTCGTTTCCCTTTTCTAATTCTCCTTTAAAATACTCGTAAAATGTCTCTTCGTTGATGCAAGCGGTGCTCATATCCGCTTTGTTCCTCAACTTTTCATAGAAGTTTTTTAAAAACTCTTCGTCGTCGCATCTAATGGGCGTTTCTTCACCGTCTATAATGCAAGTTAGGGGAATAACTTTATAATCAAACTTAGTAGATATACTCTTTGGAAGTCCTGAAGACGAATCTGTAAATATAGTGTAGTTCATTTCTAGTTCTCCTTTTCGATTTTCACAAAAAGATTATATACTAAACTTTTAAGTTTTGTTCTCTAAAGCCTCGTTTTGAAACTATACGCTTATTTGCTATTTCAGTAGAGTTGCATTTTTTAACTCTACCGTGAGTAGAGTTAATCAAATTTTGCGATAAAACCTAAAAAAATGAGCACGAAAAAAGGTCGCTATAACAGCAACCTTTTTTATTGTAAATAACTTTTATAGATCATCCGCGTCTTGCACGGGCTTGTCTCCGTCCTCACAAATTCCGGTATAAGAACCTAAATTATCAAAGTGGGACGCAAATTTTTTCTTGTTTCTCTTTTTCATTACTTACAATTTTCAGTAGACTTCGCTCTAGACTTAGTAGAATTTTTAGTGTTTTCCGTTGCCTTACTTGAAGTCTTGGAGTTTTTAGAATTTTTAACGTTCTTCATTTCGTACCTCCCGAAAATAAGTGTGAGTAGGATTTATTTTTTTATGTAAAAATTTTAAAATTCGTTCTAACTTTTTTTTAAGGCTAATAAAATATAACAAACGAAAAAAGGAGAAGTTGTATGAACGAATTAGAATACGTTAAAATGCTTGAAGTTCCAGTATCGTCAAGCGGTGTTGAGTTTAAACCATTTAAAAAGAGAAAAAAGGACGTTAAAAAGAAAGTTATCGATAAGGTAAACTTGGAAGCCGTTAGCGAAAAACCACAAAGAAAATCAATTAAACAAACCTTTTCAAAATTCTTTGCTAAAAAAGAAAAGCCTGAAAAAACGGAAAGTTCAGTTGAAATTCAAAAGTCTGGCTTTGATATAGTTTCTATGCAGGTGGTAACTATTTTCGTTTTAATAGTCGGTATAATTTTAACCAACATTTTTATTGAAAACAGCGGAATTAACCGCCTTATGCGTTCAGTTTTTGCAAGTGACGACAAAGTAATTGAAAAAACTTATACTGAGTTTGACGCGCTTTCCCCCTCAAAGAGTAGCACGGTTTCGTTAGACGGTGGGGTTATGACGGTTTCAAAAGGTAGCGTATACTCTCCTTGTGACGGCGTTGTTGAAAGTGTTTTAAATAGCGACGGTAAATACGTTTTAACAGTTTTGCACAGCGATAGTTTCACGAGCGTTATCAGTAATCTCGACGTGGTTTATCTTTCCGTTGGCGAAACGGTATATTCAAATATTCCAGTTGGGTATAGTGGTGATACGGCTTTCGTTTCAATGTTTAACGACGATGCTATCTTAACGTCTTACGTCATTGAAGAAGATAGAATAGTTTGGATGTAAACAATGCTAAAATTTAAACTGCATCCGCTGTTTATTGTTTTTGGGATATACTTTGCCTTGACTGGCAAAGTATTTTCTTTTTTAATATACACTTTGTGCGCGCTTATTCACGAGATGGGGCATTATTCGGCGTCTGAAAAACTAGGTTACAAACTCAACAAAATAGTTTTAATGCCGTACGGTGCGATAATTAGTGGAAATGCAACTGAACTTTCGTTTAAAGACGAGATAAAAGTAGCTCTCTCAGGTCCGCTAGTCAACTTGATAGTAGCGTTGTTTTTCATAGCGACGTGGTGGCTTTTCCCAGCCGTCTATCCGTTCACGGAAGAAATAGTTATAGCAAACGTTTCTCTCGTGCTTATCAATTTGTTGCCGTGTTATCCCTTAGACGGCGGTAGGTTTTTACTTGCAACCTTATCCTTAAAATTCAAAAGGCAAACGGCAATAAAAATCGTTAAAATTTTAGGTGTGGCGCTAGGGGTTATACTGCTTGCGTTGTTTTTCTATTCAATAGCCGTTAAAGTGAACTTTACGATACTGTTTTTCTCGCTGTTTATCTTAGTTGGTTCGCTTGTTGGTAGCCGTGAAGGTGAATACGTTAAAATCTATCAAAACTTAACCTATAAGCGCGTTAAAGAGCCAAAAACAATCAAAGAAATAGTTGTTGACGGCGAGCAAAAAGTAAAGAGTTTGTACCCCCTTTTAAACGGAGAATACTACTATACGTTAACCGTTTTAAACGGAAAAAGTGAAAGTAAAATTAGCGGTGAAGAACTCTTTACAATGCTAGGGCTTTCTTCCCCCTACGATACCGTAAATTTTGCAATAAAAAAAGTTCACGAAATTTCGTGAACTTTTATTTTATTCTGTAACGTCAACGGACGCCAAGTGGAATTTAAGATATCCAAGCGAGCCAAACGACGTGTACGTTTCGATAAGTCTATGTCTATGAGTTTCTCTATCTTGAGCGTAGTAGCACTCAATGGGTGCTCCTGCAAAATTGTCGTTAATCCCGATTTCAACGTGACCGCAAGAAACGGTTTCTTCGGTGAGTGCCAAGTTAACGCCGTTTAAGGTGTAGTTAGGAAGTTTCTTAACGTCGAGTTCCTTATCTTTAAGGTAAGCGTAAGACTGCATATCGTGAAGTTTATTACTCAAAACGTCAACCGTTCTAAATTGCCTTGAAAAAGTTTTGTTAACGTTGAAAAGCCTGTGCGCTAAAAGTAAAATGTCGTTATCTATGTATGCTTTTTTGTTATACTTTGGAAAAGTGAACGTTTGCTCGCCACCGCCTTCGCCTGTGAAAGAGGTCTCTTTAAGTTTAGCGGTTGCGGTGCTTCCTTCGTAAGTTAAAACGTAATCGTACTTAAAGTTTGAGAACTTGCTTGCGTAGTGTTTTTCGCTACGAATAGGCGTTAAATCGTCTTTAAACTCGGTTACCGTTTGATAGGTTTCGTGAAGTTTTTCGTAACCAGCGTCGGGTTTTTTAGGTGTTACGTACTCGCCTATAAGAGTAAATTCGGTGGTGTAAACGTAATAGTTGCCGTATTCTGTGTTGGCGTAACTTTTAAGCGTGGTGGTAAAAGTGCCTGTTTCAATGCTTAAAGTGTAACCTTCAACGCCTACGAAAGTGCTCTTTGACGGCGTTTCGTTAACGAAACTCACGTCGTAAACGCTAGTTTCCGTCCAGTTAGGAGTGAAAGTCGACGTGTTTTTAAACCAAAGGTAGCCGTTAAGGGCTAGTGTGCTATTCCCCGAACAAGCAGTCATTGAAAACACGCTTATTCCAAGAACTAATAATAAAGTTAATTTCTTAAAAAATTTCATATCTTTCTCCAAATGCTATTTTATTATAACATATAATTTAAAAAAAGCAAAAGCAATTAAAGAAAATATCTTTAAAAGTTGATGAAAATATGCTAAAATACAAGCGATGAACGTTTTACTTACCGATACTACCGCAAAGACCGTACAAGTAACGGCGGAAGTAGTGAAAAACTTAATAGAAAAAGGCAAAAAGGTTATCGTTTTTGCAGAAGACAAGATAACGCTTTCTTTGGAACTTGAAATTGCATCGGCGCTCGGCGGTGGATTTTTTAATGCGGACGTTACGACGTTTAAGCGTTATTTAAGCGGAAAAAATTCTAGCGCAAAAGTTTTGTCTAAGGAAAGTTCGGTTATGCTCGTTAGAAAAATAATTACCGATTTAAGCGGGCGTTTCGGCTGTTTTAAAAACTCGATTAACTCGCCGAATATGGCGCTAGTTTTATACGAACTTATCTCTCAACTTGCAAGCGCAAAAGTTTCGCCCAAAGATTTAAAAAATCTTTTAAACGATGGTCAAGGTTTAACGGAGGCACTACTTAGCAAGATTAAAGACGTGCAGTTCGTGTACGAAGAGTACGAAAAGCGTGTTCAAGAAGCAGGCGTTTACGATAGTAACGACTATCTTTCGCTAATGCCCGAAATTTGCCGTCGTGATAGCGATATCAAGGGTAGCGCGGTGGTGCTTGCAGGCTTTCAGTCGGTAACTCGCCAACGCTACGACGTGTTTACTGCGCTTTACGAAGTTGCCGATAGTTTTCACGCCGTTATCCCTTACGACCCAAATTGCGAATTATACACCGGCGAAACCTATCAAAAACTATTAAAAATCGAGCCGAACGCAAAAGTTACTAACTGCTCGGAAAGTTCGTTAAAGGAAGTGGAATTTATAAAGCGCAACCTATTTAATCCGCTTGGCGACGATTTCGAGCCTATGCAAACGGATAGGGTGTCTCTCTATCAAGCGAGTGACGTGTTCGATGAAGCGGAGTGGCTTTCAAAAGATATTTTAAACGAAGTAAGGCGCGGTGCAAGGTTTAAAGATGTTGCGGTTGCAGTCGGTAGTTTGCAAGACGGTTTGTCGGCAATAAGCCGTGCTTTTGAAGATTATAATATTCCATTTTTCGTTGAAAAGACGACGGCTTTATCTGAGCACCCAGTTTGCGATTTTATCGTTTCTTTCCTTGATTTTTCTAGGCGTGGTTTAAACGCTAAAGATTTCGTAAAGATTACGAGTAGCGCAATCTTCATCCCCGATAAAAAAATTAGCGATAAACTTTTAAATTACGTTTACAAAAACACTATAACTAGAAAGGCGTTCAAAGTTCCGTTTAGCGTAGAAAACGAAAACCTTGAAAAGTTTGAAAGTATAAGAAAATTCGTAATGGAATGTGAGAACCTTTTATCTAAATCAAGAACGGTAAAAGATTTCGTTTACGCAGTAAAATACGTTTTAGGAAACTCTAACGCTTACGAAAACCTTGAAAGACTAAGCGTTTCGCTCAAAGACTTCAATTATCACATTTTAGCCGATTATAACGACAAGGTTTTTGAAAAAATCAACGCACTACTCGACGAGATGAACTTCGTTTTAGGCGAGACTTATATTTCCGCATTAGAGTTTAAAAACTTATTTTTAAGCGGTGCGGTGGGAACGAGCGTAAGCTCTATTCCCATACAGAGCGACGCCGTGTATGTGGGCGAGTGCAAGGACGTTAAAATCAAAAGTGCCAAGACACTGTACGCCGTTTGTTTAAACGGTGACGTTCCCTTTACCGAGAGCGATACCGCGCTTTTATCCGACGGTGATTTGAGCGTATTAGACGGATTTGACTTAATCGTTGAACCAAAGATAAAATCGGTTAACGATAGGGAAAAGGAAAACGTTTTAGTATCGCTTTGCTCGTTTACTGAAAAGTTAAAACTTTCGTACTCAACCGAGAAGCAAGACGGCAGTAAGAACTTTAAATCCGACGCGATAAAATCGTTATCGCAAATGTTTTCGCTTACCCCGAAAACTCGTTACACGATAGATGAAAATAGCCGTTTAACCGACTTATCGAGCGGTTTTGCCAACGAAACCACTTCTCTTATGGAAATTGCGAGAAGTTATCTTGGTTATAACAAAAATGAAAAAACTGCACTTGATAAGATAGCGTCGTTTTATAAGGCAACTGAGCTTTTAAATAGCGAAGATTTAAAAGAAAAGGCAAATTTACTCTTAACTAATAATAAGCCTACAAAATCAATAAACGAGGGTGATAATTTAAGCGTTTACGGTGGGGAAATTTCAGCGAGCGTTTTAGAAACTTATTTTTCTTGCCCGTATAAAAACTACGCGTCAAACGTGCTTAGGCTTACCGAAAGCCCAGAACTAGAAGTTAAGGTGAACGAGACTGGAACGTTACTTCACAAGGTAAACGAACTATATTCAAACGGCATAAATTCCGTTAGCGATAAAATTAGTTCAGACGCGTTAGTTTCTAAAATTTTCGACGGATTAAAAGAGGATAAAGATTTTAAAAAGTATACCGCAACCCCCAAAACCAAAGCGGTGCTCGATAGACTGCTTAAAGAGAGTAAAAGGGTTTGCTATAACATTTATTCTTCTCTCGAAAAATCTTCGTTTAAAACGGTTAGCCAAGAAGCAAGGTTTGGAAAGGGCGCGGATATTTCCGCTATTGAACTTCCCGTAAAAGAAGGCCAAGCGTTTGTTAAAGGCGTGGTCGATAGAGTAGATAGATACGGCGACTACGTTAGAATTATCGATTATAAATCTGGTAGAATTTACGATAGTGAAGAAAGTTTCTATACCGGCAATAAAATTCAATTATATCTATATATGAACGCGTTCGTAAACGATAAAATCAAACCCGCAGGCGCGTACTATTATCCCGTTAAAGACGAGTATTCAAGTAACGGCGAAAACTTCGTTATGCTCGGCAAAACGGTAGGAGAAAAAGAAATCTTAACCGCAACCGACGGCGACATTTATAGCGGTGAGCCGTCTAAAATCGTAAAAGTTAGAATGAAAGCGGACGGAACGCCGTATAAGTATTCCGCAGTTTTATCAAGCGACGATATGCAAAAGTTTTTAAAATATTCAAAACTTTTATCTGCTAACTGCGTTGATGAAATTAGAAAGGGTTACATCGCTCCGTCGCCGTACGATAAGGCGTGTGATTACTGCAAATATAAAGGTATGTGCGGTTTTACTGAAAGCGAAGGCGGACGGTTTAGAAAGGTTTCTGACGTTTCCGTTGAAACGGTGGTAAATGCGGTTGATTTAGCCGAAAAACAAAGCGATAAGGCGGTAAATTGCTATGAGTAAACCAAAGTTAACTGAAAAACAAGCGCTTGCCGTCAATCACGGAAAGGGCAATGCGCTGGTGTCTGCATCGGCGGGTTCTGGCAAAACTCACGTCGTTATCGAAAGGATAATTCGTTTAATATTAGACGAGGGCGTTCCCGTTAAAAACATACTTGCCGTAACCTTTACCAAACTTGCCGCCGAAGAGATGAAAGAAAAACTCAAATCGGCACTTAGTAAAAAATATCTTGAAACTAAAGACAAGCGCTTAAAGGAAGAGTTAGACTCGGTAAACGCTTGCGATATTTCTACGATTGACTCGTTCTGCTCCAAACTTATCAAGAAATACTTCTACGTTTTAGGCGTAGATTCAAGCGTTCAAGTTTTAGAAGAAGGCAAGAAAAAACGCCTATCGGAAACTGCGATGGATGAACTTTTCGAGCGCTTATACGAATCGGGGGATAGTGAGTTTTTATCGCTCGTTCAAACGTTTGCAAAGCACCGTTCGGACAAGGGGTTAAAGGACGTTATTTTAAAACTTTACGACTTTCAAGAAAAGTCTAACGGCATTGACGTATTATTTAATAAAGCGGAAGATACTTTTAAAAACGTCTACGACTATTTAACAAAAGAATTAGCAAGCGACGTTTACGAGATAGCTGAGCGTTATTCGTTTGAGTTTTCAACGCTAGCGTCGTCTTTTAACGAAGACGAGAAAAGGCGTGCTTACGCTGAAAATATGGCGGAAATCTTACTTCAAATGTCAAACGCCAGCGACTTGTTTAAGTTTTTCAGCGAGTATAGTAAAATTAAACTATCGCTACCGAGCGCAAAGTCGAAAGAACCTGAATACGCAACGCTACTTAGCGAAACGGTAAAAGAGTATAGAAAAAAGATAGAAAAACTCCAAGAAGTTTTCTCTATTGATAAAAAAGCCGATAGCGAAAACCTTAAAAATAGTTACGGTATTTTAAAGTCGCTTTTAAACCTTACAAAAAAGTATATTGACGAACTCAGCGTTTTAAAAGCGGAAGAAAACGTCGTTGACTTTGCCGATATCGAGCGCTATGCGTTAAAACTTTTAAAGGTTGAAGAAATTAGGCGCGACGTTTTGTCTAGTTACGACTACGTTTTTATCGACGAGTATCAAGACGTTAACGACGTTCAAGAAGAAATAATCAATTTAGTAACGAAAGACAACGCCTTTTTAGTTGGCGATAGCAAGCAAAGTATTTACGCGTTCCGCGGTTGCAACCCGGACTATTTCGTTAAAAAGTATAAAACTTACGAAGGCGGACGTGGAACTGCAATTCCGCTTGACGATAATTTTAGGAGTGCGCCCAAAATCGTTGACGGCGTTAACGCAATTTTTAGCGGTGTTATGACCGATAGTTACGGCGGAACGGACTACGCTAAAAACCCTATGATTTACGGCAATCTTTACGCTGATTATCAAGGGGTTTGCGAAATTCACGTCGTTCCAAAAGTGAAAAGGGAAAGCGAAGCGGTAGTAAACCGCGGAGTTTATTCCGTAATGAACGCCACCGAATTAAAAGAGATGGACGACGTTTCCGGGGAAGTTAAACTCATCTTAAAAATCATAGGTGATAGACTTGGCAAACCTTATTACGACCTAAAAACAGGCTCGTATAAGGAAATAGGTTTTTCCGATATTTGCATACTCGTTCGCTCAATAGGTGGGGAATCAAAACTCGGCGAAGAACTCGTTCAGTCGCTTATAAAAGCGGGAGTTCCCGTATCTTCTAGCGCAAAGAAATGCGTTAAAGATTATCCCGAAATTCAAGTGCTTATTAACCTATTATCACTAATGGTAAACGCCGAGCGCGACGTTCCGCTCGCAACCGTAATGCTAAACTTTGGTGGGTTTATAGAAAGCGAACTCGCAGATATAAAACTAAGCGCTAATAAGTCAAGAAACGTTAGTTTTTACGACTGCGTTGAAAAGGTTTCAAACACTTCCACCGCACTTGGTAAAAAGTGTAGCGAATTCCTTAACTGGCTAAATGAAAAACGTCTTATCGCTGAGTTTTTGCCAGTTGACGAACTGTTTAACACCATACTCAAAGAGACTGGTTACTTAGCAAAAGTAACTGCGTCTGACTACGGTCAAGTAAGGCTTAAACGAATTGAGAGATTTATTGCCGAAAGCACGGTTGGAGGAAAGAAACTTCGCGCAGTTGAGTTTGAAAGTCATATCGAAGAAGTGCTTGACGATTTAGCCGTTTCTGACTCCGCTGGCGACGAGACGGTCAAGGTTATGACTATGCACTCGTCAAAGGGTTTAGAGTTCCCAGTCGTTATCGTAGCGGGGCTTAACAAGAAGTTTAGCGGTATGGATAAAACTGGAAACGTAATCTATCAAAAAGACTACGGCGTAGGCGTTAAAAGTTACAATGAAGAGAGTATGACCGTCAGCGAAAACTCCGTTAGAACTCTTATAAAAACCAAACTCGATAAGTCCACTAGAGTTGAAGAGTTAAGGCTATTTTACGTTGCGTTAACGAGAGCAAAGTGCGAACTTTATATGCTAACTAGCGCCGATTCAATCGCCACCACCTTTGATAAAAACGCAGTTTCATCAATGAGCGATTATCTAACGGTAACAAGCGTTCCCATTTTCTATCACGATGGTGATAATATCGAATTTAACTCGTTGTCAAAAACTGAAACGAGCGTTGCAGGAAAGGAAACTTTACCACTTTTAACCGATAAAATCGTTAGAAACTTAACCTTTAAGTACCCTTACGAAAACGATATTTTATTGCCTGTTAAAAGTTCCGTTTCAGACGTTAATAAAAGGGGTGACGACGAGTACTTTGCTCGTACCGATAAGTACGGCTTATCAAGTTCCGAAAAGGGCACGGCGTACCATAGGTTCTTTGAACTTATCGACTTTTACTCGTATAACGGCAAAGCCGATTTAGACTGTTTCGTTCAAAGCGGTTTAATGGATAAGGCGCAGGCTGACTTTATAGACGTGAGTAAAGTTGAAAGCATTTTAAAACTTCCTATCTTTGACGAGATAAAGGGTTATAAACACTTAAAAGAGCAAAAGTTTTGTCACTTAGTGAGTGCAAACGAACTTTTTGAAACTAGTTCTACCGAGAAGATTTTAATTCAAGGTATAGCCGACCTTATCGCGATAGATAACGGCGGTGCTATACTTATCGATTATAAGATTTCAACGATAGAGAGTGAAGAAGATTTAATTAAAGCCTATAAAACTCAAATGACGCTTTACAAAAACGCTATCGAAGAGGTTTTGAAAATCAAAGTTAAAAAAGTGGTTATAATAAACGTTTTGCAAGAAAAGAGCATCGTAGTTGTTTAAAAACTAAAAAGGGCGGGGATAATAATTCTATGTTAGAATTTTTATCATCCGTCCTTAATTTTTTGTCTTTTGATTTAGGCGCGCTAGCGTGTGTGGTTGCGGTGTCGCCGTTTTTTGCAAATTTTGTAATTTTTATGATAGAGTTTTTACTGTCCGTCTTATCAAAGTATAGGCGAGACGGCGTGTATTATCTATGCTTTTCACTCGTAGGACTCACCGTTTCCGCATACTTTTGTATTCAAGACTTTTTAGGTGAGAAAGGTCTATTTATATCGGCAAACATCGTTTACGCCTTTTTAAGCGTTTACGTTTGCTTTATACTTTTATCGTACTCACTCGTTAGAAAACTCTCTTCAAAAAAGGAAGTAGTTAAAAGCGAGCGTAAGGTAGAGTTAGAAGAAATTCCGTTAGCGCCGTCAAAAGCGATAGACTATTTTAAAAAGCCTGATATTGAACACGGCTATTTAGATATAGGATACGTTAAGGAATTGATACGCGAGTTAAAAACCAAGCCGTTATCGGATAGTGACTATCGTGAAATTGAAGAGTTAGAAGTATATCTTCTTCGCTTTATCACTCGCCAACCCGAAGGCTACGAAAGGAAGATTTTATCCGAAAAATTATCAATGCTTATTAAAAAACTCGCCCTATATGCCGTTTAAAATATAAAAGCACGCAACCGCGTGCTTTTTAAAGTGGTCTTGCTTTTTGCGTTTTTGCGTGGTATAATATAAATAAACAAAAGAACGAAGGGGCCTAAAATAAAATGAAAAAGAAGTTTTTGTTTTTGATAGCTGTGTTACTATTTGTTTTTAATGCGTTTACGCTCGCTGGGTGTGATATTTTTGGTTCGACTGGTGACGGTGGCGGTGGCGGCGGTAACGAACTTCCACAAATTGACAATTCGGTTGACTTAAAAGAGTTTTCGCCTTCGGCAGGTGACGATAATATTTATATCGACGGCGAAACTTACTACACTTCAAATTCGGTTGATTTAGTTACTGAAATTAACGGAAATTATTCTGTAAATAGGCCGTTCGTTTTAGATAAAGATAACGAAAACAAGCGTATTTACCGTAATATTTATTTATACGAAGAAGATTTCATACAAGTTCTTTATTATGAAAATATAAGCGATTTAGGGCAACTTTTCGTTATTATGAGTGATACTGCCGACCAAGAGTACGCTGAAATCGAGTATTCGACTGGCGGTTCACCTTTGCAAATAAACGTTATTAAGCAAGGCGTTTACGATATTATTTTAGACGTTGAAACTTTTGCCATTGATTTGGTTAAAGTTGGCGATATCGATACGCCCGTCTACGAAACTATAAAAACGTGTGAACTTTACGTTCACGTTTCCTCGTCTAATTATAGCTATACGCCTATGACTTTAAACGTTGAAACTAACGAATATTATATTCAAAAAGAAATTCCATTAAATGCGTCCATCGGCTTTTATAGTGCCTCACACATAGGGAATTACAAAATGACGGTTGAGCCGAGTTTGATGGATAAATTAGTATACTACGATTCTTACAGCAATAGGAAAGTGAAAGTGCAAGTTGGGGGAACTTACAAAATTTACTTTAACGCAAAGACTTATAAATTAAGGCTTGAACTTCAAAATCCCGACACGGCAAGTTATTACTGCCAAGTTGAGTGGGACAAGGGTAACGAACTTACTGCGATAAGTACTGAAACGCCGTATTTATTTGAGTACGAGTTCGTGGCTCAAGGTAAAATCAACGATCCTTACGTTGATATTCCGTCGTTTTATCCAAAATTAGGTATGAAATATCAATTATCGGTAATAGACGTTGACGGATTTGTTGGTAACGATAGTTACGTAACTGAATCGGGAACGTACAAACTGACGATAAACTTGAAAGATTTTACTCTTACGGTAAAAAGAATTGTATAACGTAAAAAGCACGCTAGCAAGAGGAATGATGTATATTTTGCAAAAATGAAAAACACGTAAAAAAGGTAGACCAATTTGGTCTACCTTTTTTGGCTGGGGTGGAGGGGAATTCCCCTGTTAGGGGAAATGTCCGTAAGGACAAAAGGGGTGCGCCCTGCTAAGGGTTGCCTTTGGCAAATCACGTAACCACAAGCCAATACATACACGCTATTGCGTGATTACATACGCCTACGGCGATTACATGCCAAGCCCTTTCGGTCTTGGATAAAAAAAGAATGGTGGCAGCCATTCTTTTTTTGGCTGGGGTGGAGGGATTTGAACCCCCGAATGACGGAGTCAGAGTCCGTAGCCTTACCGCTTGGCGACACCCCAATATCGTTTTTTATCTACTTTTAAATAATAGCAAAAGATTTTTAAAAATTCAACTATTTTTAATCGTTTTCTAATTTTTTAATAAAAATTATCATCTTTATTGTTGCATTAAAAACCCACAAGTAGTATAATATACAAAACAATACGATACAGTAAGGAGATAGTTATGTATAAACCTAGACTTGGAATGTCGCTTAACTGCTATGGCATTAAGTGGCTCGATGAAAAACGTTACCAAATAACTTTTAGAGAAGAAGAACTTTTATCTAAAACTAAAGAGATGAAAGAAAATGGCTTTGACGGTGCTGAACTAGTTACCTTAGGCCCGTGGAATAGAGAAGAAGAACTTGAAAATTATCCAAAAGTTCGCCGTGCCGTTGAAATCGTTAAAGACAGCGGTTTAAAACTCAATACCATCCACCTTCCTTTCGCGTGCTTATACTGGGACTTTACTTGTTTAGATGAAGATTACCGCAAAGCGTCCGTTGAAAGCGTTAAGTGGGCGGTTTCTCACTATGAAAACAATATGCCCGATTGTTTCGTTATCCACCCAGATAAAAAACCTGACTCGGATGAAGAACGCCCCGCAAGGCTTGAACAACTCACAAAGTCAATGTACGAGATTTGCGAGTTTGTTCCCGCAAACGTTTGCATTGAGAATATGACTAATAAGGGAATGCTTAACGTTTCCAGCGAAGCGCTTAAATTATTAGATGCCGTTCCCAAACTCAATATGGTAATTGACGTTAACCATCCGCTTATCGAATCCCCTGTTGATTATATATTAAAAATAGGCAATAGGGTGAAAAACGTTCACATTTCTGATCGTGATGAAGTAAAAGAACGCCACTATATGCCGGGTGAAGGTATTCTTCCTTGGCAAGAAATTATCGGTGCGCTTGATAAAATCAATTATCAAGGCGTGTTTAACTTTGAAGTGAATAGCAACTATTCGCCTAGCGAAGTTAAAGCGTGTTATGACAAAATGTTTATGGAGTACAACGCAAAATAATTATGGATATTAACGCTATTTTAAAGGGCGTTGATTGTGTGTGCGGAAAGCACCACGCTTGCCCGATTGATAAAGTTTACGTAAAGCACGATGCGATAAAAGAATTGACTAATCTTTGCTTAGAGTATTCTTCAGCGCTAATAGTTGCCGATGAAAACACGTTTAAAGTTGCCGGTGAAAAGACCGTTGAAGCGCTATCGAATAAGATAAGTGGAAAGGTAATTTTTTCTGGCGATAAAATTTTAATTCCAAACGAAGATGCCATAAAAACCGTTACCGAAAAGTTAGAAGGAATTGACGTAATCGTGGGCATAGGCTCGGGCGTTATTCAAGACCTTTGCAAGTACGTTTCTCACGTTAATAAAATTCCGTATATGGTAGTTGCAACCGCTCCGTCGATGGACGGATACGCGTCTTCCGGCGCAGCGATGATTACCGGCGGAATGAAGGTAACTTATCCCGCAGGGCTTCCAAAAGCGATAGTTGCCGAGCCCGAAATTTTAAAGGACGCTCCCTTTGATATGATTCAAGCGGGTTACGGCGATATTATAGGAAAATATTCCGCACTCAACGACTGGAAACTTTCAAAAATAGTAAACGGCGAGTATTTTTGCGACTATATCTACGATACCACCTATCAAATGATTAAAAAGGTTGAAAGTTTAGCAAACGGGCTCGTTGCTCGCGATAGCGAAAGCGTTAAAGCGCTTATGGAAGCGCTAGTAGTGGTTGGAATAATGATGAGTTTTGCAGGCTCTTCTCGCCCAGCGTCGGGTAGCGAACATCACTTCTCGCACTACTTTGAAATCGTTGGAATTTTAAATGACGAAGAATATCTTCCACACGGTATAGACGTTGGCTATGCAACGGCGTTAACCGCTAAGATAAGAAAGGCGGTTTTAAACGTAAAATGGATTGATAAGGCGAAAATTAGCCAAGAAATTATAAATGAAGAATTAAATCGCGTTTATAAAACTTCGGCTAAGGCTTGCATTGAACTCCAAGAAAAAGTTGGTAATTATAAAAAGGATAGAATGCCTATCTACCTTGAAAAAGAAGATGAGATAAGGGCGGTTTTATCCGAGATGCCAAGCGAAGAAGAGATTATTAAAACGCTTGAAAAAGTGGGTTTTGATTATTCAAAATTTTTAAGTTTTTATGGCGAAGAAAAAATTAATGACGCCGTAAAGTTTGCAAAAGACTTAAAGGATAGGTATTCAGTTTTATGGATGCTTCACGATCTTTCGTACTATGCAAGCGATTACATAGATAAATCGAAGATAAAGGTTTTAGCGTTTGACCTTGATGGAACTTTGTCAAACCACAAATCGCCACTTCCAAAAGAAAATTTAGAAGCGCTCACGAACTTATCTAAAAAGTACAAAATTTTAATGGTAGGCGCTGGAATGTGCAATCGAATTCACAATCAAATGGACGGTTTTCCAGCCGACGTCGTTGGGAATTACGGCTTGCAATGGGCAAAGTACAACCCCGAAACGAAGGGCATTGATATTATCAAAGACGTTAAGTTTGACTGTGATAGAGAATCCGTTGAAAAGCGCGTGTCGTTTATTCGTGAAAAGTACGGTTTTACCAAGTTTAAAGGCGATAGCGTTGAATATCACTCGTCGGGTTGCGTAACGTTTGCTATTTTAGGAACGAAAGCAGGCAAGGAAGATAAACTTAGATTTGACCCCGATAGAAAAAAGAGAAGGGCTATTTACAAGGAAGTTTGCGAACTTTTTAGCGATTACGAAGTGTTCGTTGGCGGTTCTTCTTCGTTCGATATGGCGCCGAAAGGTTACAATAAGTATTTAGCACTTAGTAAATACTCTGAAGAAAACGGTTTATCGCACGACGAAGTCGTTTACGTTGGTGACGATTACGGCGTGGGCGGTAACGATGAATCGGTATATCTTTCCGACTTTAACTATATAAAGATTGATGATTTTAGAGAATTTCCGAAAGTTATAAAGCACCTTTTATAAGGAGAGCGTATGAGAAAAAACTTAAAGCCTAAGGCGTATATCTATCCACTTCCAGTGCTAATTATCGGCACTTACGACGATAGCGGAGTTGCAAACGCAATGAACGCTGCGTGGGGTACGGTTTGCGACACGAAGGAAGTTTCAATTTGTTTATCCGCCGATCACAAAACGGTTAAAAACCTATTAAAAACAAAAGCGTTTACCGTTGCTATGGCGGACGTTAGTAACGTAGTTCCCGCTGATTACGTCGGCGTGGTTTCCGGTAACGACGTTTTAGATAAGTTAGGGCGTGCCGGTTGGACGGTAACTAAGGGAGAACTTGTAAACGCGCCGATAATAAACGAACTTCCGCTTGCGCTTGAGTGCAAACTTAAAAGTTACGATACGGGTAGTGAAATTGCCGTTGGTGAAGTGGTTAACGTTTCGGCGGACGAAAGCATTTTAACGGACGATAAAGTCGACCTTAAAAAGTTTAAGCCTATCGCTTACGACTGCGAAAATCACGGTTACTACACTCTTGGCGAAAAGGTTGGTCAAGCCTTTTTCGACGGTTTAAAGCTAAGATGAAATACGTTTTAATTACGGGTGCTTACGGCGGAATGGGATATCAAACCGCAAAGCATTTTGCAAGTAGCGGTTACACCGTTTTTGCCCTTGATAAAAAGGTGCTAAGCCCCGAAGAAAATATTATACCTATCGAAGTTGACGTTACGGATTTTGCATCCATTGAGCGCGCGTTTGAGATAGTTAAAAGCAAGACAGATTCGCTTTTTGCTATCGTTCATTTCGCGGGCGTTTACATGCTTGACTCGTTAGTTGAAATTGCAAACGAAGATTTTGAAAAGATATTTAAAATCAACCTATACGGCGCTTTTTATATAAATAAACGATTTCTTCCCTTGCTTAAAAGCGGTAGTAAAATACTTATGACTACTAGCGAACTTGCACCGCTTTCACCGTTGCCTTTTACTGGGATTTACGCTGTTACTAAAAGCGCGCTTGATAAGTACGCATACTCACTTAAAATGGAACTTCAACTGCTCGATATTTCAGTATCGGTTCTCCGTGCTGGTGCGGTTTCAACGGGAATGCTTGGGGTGTCAACTGACGCGCTTGATAGGTTTTGTGAAAAGACTGCTATTTATAAATGCAACGCAAAGCGTTTTAAAAAGATAGTAAACAGCGTTGAAGCAAAGAGCGTTGAACCTAAAAAAATTGCGCTTAAAACGTTTAAGATAATCTCAAAGAAAAAGCCCAAGTTTATATACAAAATAAATAGAAACAAACTTTTGCTATTTTTAAACGCATTGCCAAAGAAATTTCAATTCTGGGTTATAAAAAAGATTTTAACTAAATCTAAATGATTAATACATTAGGAGGAAACAATATGAGCACGACTCCTAACTTTAAAGAGAGGCTTACACAGTTACGAAAAGATAATAAAAAAAATATCAATCTCATTCGCAAAGCGTGTAGAAATACTAATGGTGGCAGGGGTTGGTGTAACAAATTTAATGGTGATGCAACTCTTTGTCAAGATTGTATACCGCGTGAAATGAAGTGTGATTATACACGATATTATCCTTCGTTAAGTCAGGAATGTCTGGCAGATGGAATAATTATGTCTTATGCGACTGTTCAAGCGGTGGAACAAAACGGAATATGCTCTGAAGAAACGCTATCAGCATATAAGAATTTTTTTGGAGAAGAACTATTTAATAAATACTTATCATTTGATGTTTCCAGAGCACGTTATGCAGGGGAAGAAATTATCAAGGAAACTCAAATTCTAAAACCTAATTATTTCGTGGAGAGAGTAGAGGAATTAGAGCAGTTAAGAAAACTTTTTGAAAAGAACTCCGTTACGATAATTTGTGGTTATGGTGGCGTTGGTAAGACGGTGCTTGCCAAAGAATTTTTGAGTAAATATTTAAACGGAACTGATAAGTTTTATCAAACGATATCGTTTATTAATGAACGTGGTTTTAATGAGGAGCAATTTGCCCAAAGCGTAGTTTTAACAGATAGGGGTGAGTTTGATTTTAAAAATTACGTTGATGAAAATAGTGATACGTGCGTTAAAAATTTAAAAGAAAGGTTTATAAAAGAGCAAATTGTTAAATTAAAATGCACGCCAGTTTTTTTACTTGATGGTTTTGCTTGTATTGATAAAAATATTTTTAAATTACAAGAAGATTATCCAAATTGCAAATTTATCATAACAACTAGAACGGTCGAAGGCATAGGGAATAATTATTCAGAATGCATCTTACGGTTATCTAATTTTAATGAAGATCAATCAATAGAAGTTTTTAATAATTATCGAACGCTATTAGAACTGAAAAAAGTTACAAAAGACGAATTTATTTCTATATATAATTGGTGTGGCGGCCACGCTGAATCTTTATACTATATTTCTAAAATGTTATGCTATAAGGCGGTTGATAACTTTGAGGACTTGTTAGAGACTGTTGAGTTTGTTGCTGAAAATAAAGATACTTCTAAAGAAGAAAAGTCTAATATGGCTCAAAAATTAAACAAGCTATTTAAGCTTGATGAGTTTTTATCAAATGACGAAGCGCAAATTAAAGATAATTGCAAAAGAGAGAAAATGCTAAAGGCATTGGCTATATTATCTTTAGGTGCAAATCAAACGCCGTATGAAAACCTTCTTAAATTTTTAACGGATGATAATCAAAGTGAAGAATTAGCAGACGAGGTTTTAACTTTGCTTTTACAAAAAGGTTACGCTAGTTTAGATAGTGGAAACCTTTACGCACCCGTAGTGATACGTAATGCTTTGAAGCTAAATGGAATACAAAAAGAGTATACCTATGAACTTTGCATTTTTGCTTATCTTGTAAGCGATACGTCTTTTTTTGAAACGTTATTTAGAGTTAATACTAATTCGTTTTCCAAACTTGTTTTACCTAACGGGCTAACGAAACTTCCGTATTTGGGAGAACATGCTGAACTTGCTGAGATATTTATTGGGCGAGATATTGTGGAGATTGAGCCTGCATATTTTGATAAATGTTTAAAACTTAAAGATATAAAGGTTTCTAAAGAAAATAAACAATTTAAGTCGTTAGATGGCAATTTACTTTTAAAAGGCGGGAGAGTTTTCGTTCGTTATGCTTTGGGTAAAAACGACAAATCTTTCACTCTTCCAAACGGCGTTATAAAAATTAAGAGAGGCGCGTTTAGTGGGTGTAAAAATCTCGAAAGTATAAAAATTACCGAAGGTGTTACACATATTGGTAACGAGGCTTTCGTTGGTTGTGATAATCTTAAGGAAGTTTATTTGCCAAAATCGCTAAAGTCGGTTGGATATGGCGCTTTTTATGGCCTAAATATTAAAAAGATTTATTATGAAGGGACGGCTTTAGAGTGGGAAAAGATAGAATTTAAAAACTTATCTTTTAACGGTTTAGGAAAAAACACTGAGATTTGTTTTAATGTGTAACAATTAATATATTAAGAAGGGCTTGACTACTTCAAGCCTTTTTTAATGTGGAAATTTAGGAGTTTTTAGGAGTTAATTTAGGATACACAACTTAATTTTAGTTTGTTACAATTAAATCATCAAAAGCGAGCATTCGCAAAAAGGAGGTAGGCAATGTCAAACAGTACGTATAAGAATGATTATCAAGTAAAAATTTTAGGTAAGAATACTGTTTATACTGGTGAAGTAAGAACTAAGGACTATAATCCGCATGGGTTTGGAACGGCAAAATTTGAAAATGGTGACGAGTTTAAGGGCTTTTTCAGTAATGGTGATCCAACTTATGGAACTTACACTTTTAGCAACGGTTCTTACTGCAAAGTCCGTTATGAATATAATTTTTCAAGAAGTAAGTATTACACTTATTATTTGTCGTCAGGATTCGGCTTTCGCGGTGCAAAGCGTGAAACTAGGGAAGATTTATCTAACGGCTACTATTTAGGGGAAATGAAAAACAACGTTGCGCACGGTATAGGTAAATACGTTTGGAGTGATGGAGACACTTACGTTGGTGGTTGGCTTAACGGTAAAAAACACGGTGTTGGTAAATTTACTTGGAGTGACGGTGATTACGACTGGAGCGTATACATTGAAGGAGAGGAGATTTGCGTTCTAGATAGTTATAGTAGGGGTGATTATCAAGAACAGTCTTATTCCTACGATTATAACGACAGTGATGATAGTTACGATACAAGTTATGCCGAAAATGATTATACTACTACGGATAGGCTTTTTGACGACGCACTTGATAAAATTAATAACGGTAGCAGTGAAGAAGCATTGGCTGCGCTTAAAAACTTACGTTCATATTGCGACGCAGACGACTATTATATTGAAGATGAGATGGGGTATCGTAGAAATATAGATGAAGAAATTCGCGAAATTGAAAACGATATGAATTATGGAGGCTAAGGAGAATATTATGAAAGATAAAAACGAAATAAAAGTAAATATTATAGACGTCTTATTAGATGATAACAATACTGAGCCTATTATTATGTATAAGGACGATGGTAGCCAAATTAAATTTGATCAAATTGCAGTAATTCCGCTTGATGACGCTGATTTATACGCGGTATTAAAACCTATTACTAAAATTGATGGAATTAAGGATAACGAGGCAGTAGTTTTTCAAGCGATTGAAGATGGCGAAGACTCTTATTTAAAAATTGTTGAAGACGAAAAAACGGCAATTAGAGTTTTTAACATTTATTATGATCTAGTTGAAAAAGATGCGGGGATATATTATGATAAAATAGATTTAGAAACAATTATCACTGTTATAAAAAATGATCCCAACTTGCAAAACGTCTATGACGAAGAAACGAAAGAGTTGATTGATTATACTAAAATGGACGTTCGTCCCTTTCGTTACGGTAAAGAGTTGTATGCAATAATTAAGGAATCGTATAATATCGATATTAAGGACTCGTTAGTATGGAAACTTGTTGATGGAGAAAGGTTAGAGTGGATTGAAAACGAAGAAATGCAATCGTTAATTATAAAAATGTATTTAGACAGGAAGGGGGAATAAATTGTGATACTTGAGCAAGAACTTTTAGAAAACAATACCGTTTGTATTTTTGGTAAAATTGACGACGACATGGTTTATCGCGTCATCAAGCAGTTGATGTCTTTGCAGCATAAATTTCAAAAAAACTTAATAGCAAACCCAACTATCATTATTGCAATTAATTCTTCAGGTGGAAACATGGCTGGTGCACTTTCGATTTACGATATGATAAAAGCAATGAATTGTAACATAGTTACCGTATGTATGGGGCTCGCCGAATCGGCTGCATCGATAATTTTGGCTGGTGGAACTAAAGGGTTTAGATATACGCTAAAGCATAGCGAAATTTTAATTCATCACCGCTTATGTGACGAGCAAGGCGAAATGGACGATGTTATTATTAAAGAACGCAGATTAAAAACGAAAAAGATATTGAACGAAGTTTTGGCTGAAGAGACAGGGCAAGAGTTATCTAAGGTTAAGTTCGATAGTGAATGTAATTATTATTTATCATCTGTAGAAGCAAAAGAATATGGTGTTGTCGATAAAGTTATTAACGAATTTTCTGAGATATACAATGACGTTCCTTATGAAATTTCAAAGATCAATATTAAACCGCTTGACATAGAAAGTGAAGGAGACTGTTCATATGATTACGATAACGATGAGGAAAGCGTTGCCCTTTTACGAGAAGAGTTAGACAAAAGGAAAGATGAAATAATAAAGAGACTAAAAAACGACGTTTTGCAAAAAAAAGATAATGGACTTAATCTAAAAGATGAATTAACTGAAGACGTTGAAAATGCTATTGATTGTATGAGCACTCTTTATCCAAACGAGTTAGACCTTATTGGTGCTTCAATAGGAAACGGATATATCTCAGAGAGGTGGATAAAAAAATATGCTTATTGTGGTGAAGTTTCGCCAATGAGTTTTATTGAACATTTTTTAAAACTTGGAATTGTTGAGAAAGTGTCAAACAACATATATAAATATCTTTTCTCGTTAGAGACTTTTGAAAAAGCACGCAAGAAGTTATAAAAAAACGACTGCATTATGCAGTCGCTTTAAATTTTTAAAATTATTCTAAACCTAAAACATAATTAGGGAATTCCATTTCTTTTTATCCAAGTATGCAATTTTTTAACCTTGGTTATTAATGCAAAGTCAATATCGAAAAAAATAATTGAAACTACATGCAAAAAGGGTTATAATAAAAATATAACGAATAAACAAGAAAGTATTATGAATATTTCAGTAACTTATAGTAATGAATAAATTTTTTAACGTTTTGCTCATATTGAACAGTTTAAGATTTACGATATAAAAAACGATAAAACAACTTCAAAAACCGTTTTAACACTAACGGGCAAAGTGCACGGCGCACGTACTTTTTGTGAATACGGTTGCCGAAAGGAAAGAAGTTATCACAACTAATATAAATTAAAAATTATTTTTAATGGAGTATAAAATGAAAATTATAATCGTGGGTGGGGTTGCAGGTGGTGCAACAGCCGCAGCAAGAATAAGAAGACTAAACGAACACGCAGAAATTATTATTTTTGAGCGTTCGGGCTTTATTTCATACGCAAACTGTGGTCTGCCGTATTATATCGGTGGGGTTATAGAAGATAAAGAAGATTTGACGCTACAAACTCCCGAAAGTTTTTTCCGTCGTTTTAGAATAGTTTCTAAAGTTAATCACGAAGTAACTGATATTGACGTACAAAATAAAACCGTCCACGTTACCGATTTAAAGTCGGGAACGAGTTTTACTGAAACTTACGATAAACTCATTTTATCGCCTGGTGCAAAGCCTGTTTTACCCGATTTCTATACTGAAAACGATAGGACGTTCACACTACGCACCGTAGAAGACACGCTTAAAATCCGTGCCTTTGTAGAACAAAAACAGCCTGAAACGGCGGTTGTTGTAGGCGGTGGTTTTATAGGGCTTGAAATGGCGGAAAACCTTGCTGAACTAGGTATTAAAACTACTATCGTTCAACGCTCTAACCATCTTTTGCCGACGGTTGACTGTGATATGGCATCGTTTATTCACGCAAATTTTCGTCATCACGGCGTACAATTGTTACTAAATAGTAGTACAGACGAAATGAGCATAATAGACGACAAAGTTTCGCTTGACCTTTTAGACGGCTCAAAAATAAGTGCTGATATGGTTGTGCTTGCAGTCGGCGTTACGCCCGAAAATACACTTGCTAAAAAGATAGGTTTAGAACTAGGCGTTAAAGGTGCAATCAAAGTCAATGCAAAAATGCAAACTTCAATTCCCGATATCTATGCAGTAGGGGACGCGGTAGAGGTAAAACATTTTATAACAGATAAAGATTCAGTAATTTCACTTGCAGGACCTGCTAACAAGCAAGGTCGCATCGTCGCCGATAACGTTTGTGGGCTCGATAGCGAATATAAAGGTTCGCAAGGATCTTCCGTTATTAAACTCTTTGATATGACGGTTGCGACCACAGGTATTAACGAACAGCAAGCAAAAGCAAACGGTATAGAATATGAAAAGGTTATTTTAACGCAAAACTCACACGCCGGCTACTATCCAAACGCTACGGCAATGACCGTTAAACTCATTTTTGAAAAGTCAACTTATAAGATTTTAGGAGCACAAATCGTTGGCTATGATGGTGTTGATAAACGCATTGACGTTATTGCAACGGCAATAAGAGCTGGTACGAAAGCTGATATGTTAAAAGATTTAGACCTTGCCTACGCTCCACCGTATTCTTCTGCAAAAGACCCCGTGAATATGGTTGGTTTTGTCGTTGAAAACATCAAAAACGGCATAGTTAAGCAGTTTTATTATGAAGATATTCCGTCTTAAGTCGGATCGTAGCCATGTCGTTCTGTGAGCCAAGGAGTTGATCATTTGGTTTGTCTTCCTAAGACCGCTTGGCCTCCGACTTCCAACCATATTCACGGGGTCTTTTGCAGAAGAATACGGTGGAGCGTAGGCAAGGTCTAAATCTTTTAACATATCAGCTTTCATACTCGCAAACCCCGTTCCAATACCAGCCCCTGCGCCCGCGATAAAAC